>NZ_BAAFZH010000096.1:0-202398 GCF_054684315.1 Scytonema sp. NUACC21
GCGATCGCCGTGCTGCTCGTGTTTACTTAGAAACTTTGTTTCACCACTGCTAACAAAAATGCTCTGCACAAGTTACCAGAAACAGTTCATTGACCAGAGATTTTGGCTAATGCCTTAAGTGCGGGCAAGATCGTCCATGTTTATTAACTAAACTGTAGTAACAGAAAGCGACCAGTAGATTAGGGAAAATGTCCAGGTTATCGAATTTATGCAGGAAGGCAAAGAAAGGGTGTTTGTCAAGAGTGTAAGAAGTACCTGTGATGCTTTGTCTTTGTCTTTAAATTTCAACAAAGTTAAACTTGTAGTTCCTTCGGCAAAAGCTGCAGCTATATTTTAGATAAATTGGGGTCATTTTTCTTAGCGCTCTTGAGTAAAAAAGGTAGAACGCTAGCTAAGTTCTAAAACGGCAACCTGTTTCTAAAAACAACCTCAAATCGAAGGAAGATAAAAACATCGAGTGGAGTATGTTACCACTCGATGTTTTTATAGGACTATAGCAATCCTATTTAATATTACTATCTTTGAAAGATTGGCGATTAGGGATTGGGAAAGTTCCCTAGTCACCAGTCCTGAGTTTTTCTGGGGATATTTCGCGTTTAATACGCCACCTGCGCTACTTCCTGCTTCTTTTAGGGTGGGAGATGGCTCCTACATATTTACAGGAACAATTTTAGCAGGCAAGGTGTTGCTGTAGTTTTTGCCCATGATAAGGACTGCATAGCTAGCAAATCTCAAGTACCCCCCAGTTCAATGAGAGCCAAATGTTTGACTAGAAGTCAAGCAACTCAATCCGCCTGGAACTAAACGTACCCCACTTTAAGGAAGCAAGGTATTGTCGCTGTCCTTGGCATTGTTTTTCATAAATGACTATTATTTGAGACTATCCAAGATGACGCCTCATGATTCAACAATCAAGAATTATCGCAAAAACTGACTCTATTGACACACAAAACAGTCATATTCTAGCTACTTAAGAAAGTCTTGATTGCTTTCTATAGGCGCAATAACTGCAACTTAAAGCATATATCAGGCTAAGTTTGCTATTTTTCCCAACATAAGGAGTTGATATTCACTTATTTTTGCTGCAGCTAACAGTTGCCCTGTTCCTATTGAGCTTTCTCAGCTGGCTGTGGCTGAGTAGGGCATTCAAACTTATATCCAACGCCACGCACTGTTTGAATGAGTGCTGGTTGGCTGGCGTCAGCTTCGATTTTTTTACGAATTTGACCTATGTGTACATCTACAACCCTTTGGTCGCCGACATACTCATAATCCCAAACCTCTTGAATCAGTTCGGCACGCCGCCAAACGCGTCCTGGATGGCTAGCTAAAAAATGCAACAAATCAAATTCTAGAGCAGTTAGGGGCACCGGTAGACTGTTAAGGGTAACCTCCCGCCTGACGGGGTCGATCATTAACTTTTCAAATACCAAGCGCTTTTGTTCTGCCGTAGTTACAACACGCTGTCGCCTTAAAATAGCCGCTACTCTGACTTCTAACTCACCCAAGCCAAAAGGTTTGGTGAGGTAGTCATCAGCACCTTTTGAAAAGCCACGAATTTTATCAGCTTCATCTGCGCGGCTCGTTAGCATTAGCACAAAAACTCCATTCCGGCTTTGCATCTCTTGGCAGAGGTTAAACCCGATTACGTCTGGTAAATTGACATCCAATATTACCAAATCGGGGTTAAATTGCTCAAAGAGCGCCAAGGCGGTTTTACCATCTTCGGCAGCCTCTACCTGATAGTTCTGCTTAATTAGAAAGCGTTGGATTAAATTCCGAACCGCAGGGTCGTCATCAACAACAAGAATCTTGGCAGGAGCCATGACCATCACTTTGCAAAAACAAAAATTTATAGGATTAACAGACGGATTCCGTATATGCTACGGTTTCCATTTTGGCAGTCATATGAATTTACAGGGCTAAGGCATTAGTACCCCGATCATTCAAATACTAGTGTAGTAATCAGGATCTTCAACAATTAAAGCGCGGATATTTCAGTAATGCCACCCTTGCTTAAAATTTAGGCTTCTGTAGTCAACCTTGTGTCCGGTAGGCAGATGCTTGCTCACCTTAGCCACGGCAATCGAGTAGTTTAGGACACACTACTACCCGGAATTGCACGAAAATTTAAAACGCTTCAATTTTAAATCGATATGTGGCTCTATGACACAAGGGATTTGGAGGCTACTTATTTAAAAGTGAATTATGGTATAGATAATTTACCAAATATAAAACAAAAAAGATTGTTTTTCATAAAAAAAGCCTTTTAGGTACTTTTTGCTCAAATTCTAGATTAAAGCTCCAGTGAAGGAACGGCATGAGGGGATACACGGAGTTCTTCCTATATGTTAAAGTGACTATAGTTAGAACCATTAGGTTAAGAAAACTTGCCCGTGTTAATATCCGGGTAGGTCAGACGAATTAATCAAAGCATTCGTTTCGACCAGAAAAACAGAAAGCCGTTTTTCATTAACACAAGATTGCTGCCAATTGAGGCTAAAGTTATAAACTTCCATGAGCGAGCAAAATCCCTACGAAAAACTTGGGGTATCTGAGGATGCTAGCTTCGACGAAATTCAAGATGTTCGCAATCGCCTATTGGAACAGTACAGTGGGGATGCAAAGCGTCTAGAAGTCATAGAAGCAGCATATGATGCGGTTTTAATGGATCGCTTAAAAATGCGTCAGGAAGGCAAAATTAAAGTGCCAGAACGCATTCGTTATCCGGAGAGGCTTGTACAAGCACCTCCCAAAGAAAGTCCAAGCTTGAAGGAACAGTCGCCAGTGTGGCTGCAAACGATGTTGGACAAGCCAACTTCGCAAGATGTGGTGATACCAGGCATTTGGTATGTGGGCTTGAGCGCTATCGGCACGTTCTATCCGGCAGGAGGCGATCAAGTTTTGCAGATAGTACTGATACTAGGTATTGGTATATCTATTTACTTTCTTAACCGCAAGGAAGGTAAATTTGGTCGATCTGTTTTATTGACCCTTCTCGGTTTGATTGTAGGCTTGATTGTTGGAGGATTTATTGCAGCGGGGATCGTACCACACATACAACAATTTATTAATTTAAACTCAAATCAGTTCTCTACCGTTGTCACGTTTGTATTGTTATGGCTTATTAGTAGCTTTCTAAAATAGCTTATGGCTAATAGCTAATGGGTATACAATTAGCCATTAGCTATGAGCTTTTATCTCATGACCTGCAGTTCTTGCTCTAAGACTAAATCCACAGCAGAACTGAAATTGCTCACAATGACATCTGGTTGGTGAAGTTCTAGTTGAGTGCGATCGCGGATACCGCATTCTACAGCTATCACCTTAATGCCGTGTTTTTTAGCGGAAATAATATCAGCTTCCGTGTCTCCCACCATCCAAGTGTTTGTCGCCTTGGGAAGTTCCTCTATTGCTCTTGCCATTAATAAAGGTTTATCATCCGTGTCTCGGGTTTTGACGTAATCGTTGCTGAGACAGTAACAACGGTTCTCTGGGAAAAATCTCCTCAAATCGTGTTGATTAAAAGCATAATTTAGTTCCCGAACCCGACGCATTGTCATAACAACTAAATCAACTCCCGCCTTCTGCACTTTTAGCAATGCATCAACAGCACCAGGCGCTAAGGTATCGTACTGGAAATAAGGATCGCTGTGTACTGTTCGCTTGCGTAGCTGGGCAAATTCTTGTGCTTGGGTCTCATCTAAACCTGATATAATACCAATTTGCTTCTCAGGAACACGGGCTCGCTTCAACTGCCAAAATTCCGCTTTAGACAATTGCCGCACTTGTTGAGAGGAGTGTAGGGTCTTCTCCAAGCAGTATTGATAAACACGGTAGTAACGTTCGGAAACATCAATAATGGGACCGTCAAAATCTGTAATAAGTCTTAACATTTCTTTTTAGAGTGTATATTTTATCTATAGATTATCCCAATTGATACGATAGTATCCTTTTGAATATTTGATGAATCGATTTCAGATTCTTTATCAATGCTCACTTTCGGCTCCTTTCTAATTTACACTTCATCCTTCAAATGACCGCGTTTGATTTGTTCCCTCTCTATTGCTTCAAACAAAGCGCGGAAGTTACCTTCACCAAAACCTTTGGCTTGGTAACGACGTTCAATAAATTCAAAGAAAAAAGTTGGCTGTCCAAAAATGGGCTGAGTAAAAATTTGTAGTAGTACGGGTGTCACTTGGGGTAATCTAAAAAACTCATCTTCTTGCCAATCCACTAAAATTTCCTGTTGGGCTAACACATTGAGTTCTTTTATAGAGAGTGGAAGCCCTCGTCGCTGTTGAATTTGGGAATAGTAGTCTTTGGTAACAGAAAGAAAGGATAGACCATTAGCACGAAATTGGGAGATGGCATTGACAATATTGCGAGTCCGCAGGGCAATATGCTGAATTCCAGAACCTTGATTCACATCCAAAAACTCCTGAATTTGAGAATTCGCCGAAGCTGGTTCATTAATTGGCAGTTGTATATTGCCGTTTTGAGAAATCATCACTTGGCTGTATAAAGCAGAATGAGCCGTTTCAATGTTAAAAGTCTGCTGTGGTCGGAAATTAAGGATTTTTGCATACCAAGTTACCGCACGACCTAAATCACCCGCAGCTACATTAAGCACAATATGGTCTATTGCCGTGAAAGACGGAACGGATTCTGTATGTGCCACAGATAACCTATCCGTTGCCAACGAACCTCTTTCAATTAATGTATGAGACAAGGAACCCCAAGCTGCAATTTTGCCCCATTTTATCTTGCACCAATTTTGTTGGTATTGTTGGACGGGTTGTAAAACCTCTCCACCGTGAGCTTGAGCAAGTGAAATTACCTCTTCTACGTTTTCAACACTTAATGCCACATCCGCTACACCAGGTGGATGCCGTCGTAAAAACTCCGCTACAGGGCTTGTTGGTAACAGGGGTGACGACAGTAAAAAGCATACAGCGCCACTTTTGACAATTTCCGTACAGGTATCAAAGGCGCGATCGCTCAAATCCGCTTTGAAGAAATAGGTTGTATTCTTCTCCCCATCATAGGCGACCGATCGAAAATTTAATTTGTGTACAAACCAATCGCGCCACACTCTGGCATCTTCTACATAGAAGTGAACATATTCAACCCGCATAACAGATGAAAATCCAGCGCAACAGCTTCTCTGATTCTAAATTTTGCCTTTTTTACTGGATTTTCTAGTCTTTCCCAGGCAAGAATCTTTGTTTGTGAAGAGTTAGTGGTTGGTAATCTACTAACCACTAACCACCAACCACTAACTAAAAAAACAAATGGCTCTCAGGCTGGATATTAATTTCTAGAGGTACAGCTTGGGGGTCAGCAGACAGAGCAAAGAAAATCGCATTAGCGGCGGTTTCAGGGCTGAGCATTTTTTTCCGATCTACCTTTAAACTCACATTTTCCCAGAAAGGCGAATCTACTCCACCAAAATAAAATAACGTAAACTTGACGCCAAAACGTTTCAATTCTTCTGCCATGCACTTACTGAAACCAACCACACCAAACTTAGATGCAGAGTAAGCAGCTGCCATTGCCATTGAATGCTTGCCTAAAATTCCCACCACATTACAAATGTGACCGGATTTACGCTTTTGCATTTCCTGGGCTGCTTTTTGACAAGTGTAGAAACTACCTTTAAGGTTGACTTCCAGCATTTTGTCCAAGTCCGCAGGTTCTACACTGTTGTAAGACTTGAGTATACCAGCACCGGCTGCATTCACCAAAACGTCTATTTGGCCAAAATGAGCAACTGTCTTGGATATGAGGGTATCTACCTGTTGAACATCGGTAATATCTGTAGGAACAGTCAAAACCTCCCCTGATAACTCACCAGCAAGTGCCGTTAGATGAGCACTATTTCTTGCTGCCAGTACCAATTTTGCTCCTGTAGCTGATAGTTGGCGAGTTAGGGCTGAACCAATACCGCCAGTTGCACCAACAATAACGATGACTTTATCCTGCATCCTTTATTTACATTTCTTAATAACTTTTTACATCATACCTTGACAGGAGGTGACTTCAAGACGTAGGGTGGGCACTACCCACCGTTCTTCAAAACCTAGTTCTTCAAAATGTAGACGTAGGGTGGGCACTGCCCACCATTTTTCAAAACCTAGTTTTTCAAAACGTAGACGTAGGCACTACCCACCGTTCTTCAAAACCTAGTTCTTCAAAACGTAGACGTAGGGTGGGCACTGCCCACCATTTTTCAAAACCTAGTTCCACTTTTATAGTATTTACAATAGAGAAACTCGATAATTTTTTTCACTTTTGTCCACTTGAAAGGTATTAGAAGATTCCAGAAATTTTGTAAAGGTACCAGCAATTTGTAAACGATTCAGTGTCTTTGTTATACCTTCACCATATTGCTTACAAAATTCAGCGGCCAGAACTCCATGAGCAATGTAGCATTCTTTAGATTGACTTATTAAAGTCTTCAAAAGAAGTATTAAAGCTTTTTCCAAATCGGAAATAGAATTAATACTTGATGGAAATTGCTCATTGGAATTCCTTGGAACAAGAAAATTATTAACATCCGTATTTGATTGTTTTGTTATTTCAAATAAAGTGATATATAATTCCTTTTCATCAAATAGGTGATGTACGCAGAAATCATTGGGATACTCAATAAAAATATCCTTAGCTTTTTTACCGGAAACATGAGTAGATACAACTTCAGATATAGATATTTTATATTTATTTTGAAAGCTTTGGCAAATAGCATTGAATTTTACCCAATATAACCCTGATTTTTTTTGCTCTTCTTTGATTAACTCTTTCAGTGTATTAATAAATTTTTCCAATGAAGAAATTTTGGAATGAAATTTTGGAGAATAAACTACTTGATGTCCATTATTACTGTTTAAAATAACTATATTATCTCCATTTTTACTAACTCTATATACTGTTAAACCATTTTGCTGAAGAATGTTACACAGATTGGTCATTACCTTATCAGATGAGCAAACAAAAACTTCTTTCGTATTTGGAAATCGCTCGTGAATTGTCGAACCAAAAGTTATCATTTTACCATCTGCATTGTCTTTACCTACAGGAACATGGATCAAGTCATAGCTACGTTCATGTAGTTCAATATCCAACTTGCCCATACTACACCAATTAGCAAAGGCTATTTTGATTTGAATAGGATAATTGCACACTGTTGTTAAAAACTTCTCTGTTTCAGCGCTAATTTGTAGATTCTCTGCATCTAGAAGTAAAACAGCTATTGCTTTCTGTGGCGGGGAAGTTATACTTGCAGATATAAATGATATAGAGGGTTCGACAAGTTTTGCACTTACTGAATCATCTAAATCTAATTGTATAAAATTTCCTTGACGAATTTTTTCTACTAATTCTAGAAATATTTTTGAATGAAAAGCCTCAGGAAATAATAAAACTTTTAAGAATTTTTGTACTTGCTCAATTAATGTATTGCTGTCTTGAGTTTGGCTCAGGACTTCTGATAATTTTGCTATTAAATTAGATTGAGTACGATCGCTACGCCATGAGATATTTCTATACTTTTCGAGCAATAATTCTGGTTGCCTATCTTGAATAGTAACAATTGTTTGATAGATATAAGTACTAATTTCTTTTAAGACGTGAGGATGACGGTCAGTCAGTGAAACACTAGCATTTGGCATATATGTCTCTCTCAATATAGTAGGGCGTTCTGACCCAGCTCCTAGCTAGGGACGGCAAGTTACCTTTTTTATACCTATGAGAAAGATTTTCTGAGAACCGTAAAACTGCTGATAGTATATGCAAATTGTATAAAAAATTAATAAAATTTTACGAAAAATAGAACTTACCCGATTGCTTGAGATGCCTGAGGGGATATTTCGTTTTGATTTTCTGGAAAATCCTCTTTAATATTTTGCATATACTCTTTTAACTGAGTTTGCAGCCAATTATCAAATAGTTCATTCAGTAAACGTTGCTTCGTAGCGTCATCCAATTGTGCTGGAAGAAACTTTTCGAGTCGGACTATAACAATCCAATCACCTAGAGGTGTGGGTGGTAAAAGCTGACCGGGCTGAACTGATGACAGCATTTTCGCAAGGGATGGATGGGGAACTCCTAACTCCACTGGACCCAGTATGCCACCTGTTTGAGCTTCAGGACCATCTGAATACTCACGCGCCAGCTCGCTAAACGACTGTTCGCCCTCTTGAATGCGGAAGTAGAGCTCTTGGGCAATACAAATATCTTTAACTCTGATCAGAGAATATACTACCCTATCTAACTTTCCTTTGCGCTGGATAAAGTAGGATTGCAATTTATCTCCCCAAGTACTTTTCTTGAAGGTTTCGAGTTTGATGTTACGCGTCACTTGATAATCAAGTTGCTGCCGATCTAAATTGCGGGCTTGCAACCATGCTTGGAGGTCGGCATCAGAGTTCAGCTGTTGCTGTTGGTAGAACTGCTTGTAAAGTTGGACAGTTTCTTCCTGTGTCAGGGTAATGTTAGAAATCGCCGAGTCGATGATAATTTCTTGTACTAGTTGTGGTAGTATCCCGTACTGCTTGAGTAAAGGGACTATTTCACTTTTTGCGATCGTGCGCGAACCTACTTGTAAAATTGGGGTCATAAATATAAAACTCAATAAGAAGAAACTCTAGGATGGTGAGTACTGTTCCACACCCTAAATACTAACTGTATAGAGATCCAATTTTAACAAAATCGGCGTAAGTCCCCAGCCATAATATGAAGTTTTTAGGTGGGTGTTGTAAATAGAACCATCACCACTTGTATGGAACGGGCGGGGACGTCCGTACCACAATCCCACACCACATTCTGGGGAAATTTATTACTAGGAAATCCTTAAAATTGAGTTGGGTTTCGCGCTTTGCTCAACCCAACCCACGCAACCGTTTTGCTACTGCTGTTAAAGCAATATTAAGCACCAATGCTTGGTAGAGTGCCGCTAGCAGGATTGTCGCTAAAACCAGCGTCGTTAGCCAAGCCATAGTTAAACCCAGCAAGACCTACACGCGGATCGACATTGAGTGTTGTGCCCAACTCAAGAACGATAATTTCGTTGTTGTCGATCGCAGGTGGTCGTCCAATGGAGAAAGGATAGTTGTTATCGTTGGCAACTAGAATGGTGTTGTTATCAACCACCAGCACATTTTCAATGGTGGTAAAGGGGAAAGTGAAGTTTGTACTGCCGTCTTGATTCAAATCCTGGGGATCTTGAATATTCAGTAGGTCGGCAATTTCCTCTTTGGCAACAAAGCCATTGGCATCTTTTTGGGAAAGGTCAACTTTGAAAATCTTTTTGAACCGGGCGTTAGCAGCTTCACCACCATCACGTTCGATAACAAGATATTCATTCTCATTAACGACGGTGAAATCACCAATAGCGTGGCTTGGGCTCTCCATCTGATAGTAACCAGCCAGACCATCAAATTTGTGGGATTGCAGGTCGTACTTGTAAATTCGCAATGAACCAACCGGATCGCCAATCACAGTTCCTTCAAGTAATGGATACAGGGTCGTTTTACTGGGGTTAATTGCCATACCCTCAAACCCTCGGGAACCAGCAAGGTTAGAAACCACACGTTCTCCTACGTACAGGTCGCGCACGGTATCTCCAGTTCCGGGGAAGTCCGTAAAGAAACCATCAACTCCCAACTCTATAAACTGCTTGTACTCCTGTAGTGGGTCGCCGTTATAATCTTGTGCCAAGTAAAAGTTCTCGTTGCGGAAGGTGTAAGGATGGACTAACAAACCTGCGGTATGGGCATCTTGAACTAAAGTCGTTGGCGTCCTCAAGACTCTGTCAGCATCGCTAATTGTCCCATCGCCATTGAGGTCATCCGGTTGACCATCACCATTGCGATCGACTGTTTGAGCGGGAACAATCAAGCGTTTATCAGGACCAATACCGGTAGCGTAGTCATTCACAAACTCCAGCCCTGCTGGGGTTGCTAAGTCGCCGTAGGTACGCGAGTCCCCGCCAACGACAAAGTCATAGGGTCTTCCTGTTGCACCACCATATAGCTGGACGAGTGGCACGTCAATTCCCGCTTGGGGCATCAACACATTATTGAGTTCTTGCAAATTGCCAACTTCAAAAGATTGGATGAATATCCGTTGTGGGTCAGTAAAGCCCTTGGCAACTAAAGTATCAACCAATTCTTTCCCCAAATTAACATTGATTGGAGTGCCGTCTATGCGGGTACCTTCAGTAGCAAAATAGGTAGGGTGCTTGGTTTCAGGATAAATGCCAATCTTACGTCCCGTTTCTTGCTCAACCTGCTTCACCAAGTCGATAACTTCTGCCAGGGTAGGCACTTTTAAACCATCATTGTTGTATTCGGTTCCTCGCAGGTTGGGTAAGCGCTCAATGGCGTTTAGAGTTTTAATTTCTTCCAGAGTAAAGTCTTCTGAAAACCAACCTCGAACAGTGCGCCCATCGATCGCTTTGGTAGTCAAGCGCTCCGCGAATTCGGGACGCAGGTAAACGTCTGTACTGGTATCAGTGTTGTTAAGTGTACCGTCTGGATTGAGAACGGCTAGAGCATTTTCATGACGGGCTATCAGTATACCATCTTTAGTAGCAACGAGGTCGGGTTCGATAAAATCCGCGCCCAATGCGATCGCCAGTTTGTAAGCTTCCAGAGTGTGTTCCGGACGAGAACCACTTGCTCCTCGGTGACCGATGACAATCGGAGCATTACCAGTGAGTGTATCAAACTGAGCCCTTTGCTGAACGCTAGGGTTGTCAGGAGAACGAACAAAGGGTGCGGTGATTTGGTCGCGAACGAGGTCAGCGGTTCCCGGGAAATCAGAGAAGAGGGCATCAACGCCTAGTTGATAGAATTGTCTGTACTCTAGTTCCGGATTGCCGTTGTAATCTGATGCCAAAAAGCGCCCTTCGTTGCGGAACGTGTAAGGATGTACTTGTAAGCCTGCTGCATGGGCATCTTGCACAAGTGTTGTAGGCTCGGTAGTCACCTTATCAGCATCATTGATGACACCATCATTGTTCAGGTCATCTGGTCTGCCATCGCCATCTTTATCGACAGCCTTCACAGACACAATCATCCGTTTCCACGGACCAATACCATCAGCATAGGTAGCAATTTCTTGTAAGCCTTCCGGAGTTCTTAGGTCTGCGTAAGTGCGGGGGTCACCACTGACTACAAAATCGTAGGGTTGTACCTCAATAAGGGAGCCATCATCTCTAACATCAAAAGCGTCTAACAACTGAACCAAGGGTATGTCTGTTTTTTGATTCAGTTCTTTAAGGTTGCTGGTTTCAAAGGATTGGATGAAAACTCGGCTGGGGTCAGTAAATCCCGTTGCCTCCAGAGTTGCCAGCAGGGGTTCTTCTAATGACAACCCGATGGAATCATGGTAGGTAGGATGTTTAGTTTCAGGATAAATACCAATTTTTTTGCCTGTTTGTGCTTCTACCTCTTTTACTAAATTGATGACTTCTTCAAGGGTGGGAATTTGAAAGACTCCATTGAAGACTTGAGGGCGGTAGCTTTGTGGCATAACTGCCCGTAAAGTCTTGATTTCTGCTAGGGTGAAATCTTCAGCCCAGAAACCTTCTTCCCTAATCCCATCAATAACTTTTTCCTTTTTGCGATCGGCAAATTCAGGGCGGGTGGCAACATCAGTTGTAGCAATTAGGTTGGGTTCGTGTCGGGCAATCAAGACTCCATCCTTAGTGGAAACCAAGTCTGGTTCGATGAAGTCAGCGCCACGCTCAATTGCTAGCTTGTACGCCTCTAGTGTGTGTTCTGGTAATTCGCCGCTTGCTCCTCGGTGTCCAACAACAAGAGGTGCTTGACCGTTTAGGGTATTGAGCTTGACGACACTGCTATTAGGTACGGAGATGGGTTCTTGAAGCAGCTTACCGCTACTATCAAACTGCAACAGATAAGGACCAAACTCGTCACCCACCCAAATTGTGCCGTCCTTTGCTAAAACAAAAGATTCAACATCAAAGTCTGCACCTGTCAATAGGCGATCGCTTGTATTTTGATTAACAATCTTGAAAGGAACTTTGCGATCGGGGTCAGATAGCTGTATAAAGTTCAACACATTGACACTACCATCACCCCCATCTATACCTTGAAAGCTGGGGTTAAGGCGATAGATCCGTAACAGGTAATCGGCGCTGTTACTTTTTGCCCCAAAACCGTTGTCTGAGAGGAACCAAAAGGTGTTGGGGTCGGCAAACTGTACACCACTAAAGCCCTGAACGGGTTGACTTGGAAACGGAATTGTCCGTCCGTTGGTATTACCTGTGATGAATTTGCCGGATTGAGGACCCTCGGCAAATGTATCTGCTGGTAGAACTGCAAATCCTTTGAGTGTTACGTCTGCCATAATTTTTTCCTATGTTGTTAGACACACAGTGTCCTGTGCTGTGGATATTCTGCTTACCCATAACAAAGGACAATGGCTTTTCTGAAGGATAAAGTGTGAAGTTTGAACGGAAGTAAGAGGTATTTCAGCCTGATACAATGCACCCTTGTTTTCATCCTTTGTCCTTCAGAAGGTATGAGCCATGTGATTTCTCTATTGGAACCAAAATTGGATCTTGAGGAGCGAGTCAGCTTTTTTCTACAGAAGGTCTTATAAAATACACTTCTTGCACTGACCTAAGAAAATGCACGAAAGCTTGAGCTCAGCTTTCTACACACTTCCATACAACCCCTTATAGGTTAAGAACAATAAATGTTTTGATTAAGATTCAGTATTTTTTCTAAAGTACGATGCATTTAAGAGGAGTGCCTTCTCCGTTTAAACACGTAAAAATTTATTAATGTTTCATTAAACATAATTATTATCATTCTATTCTTAAATCTACCTGCAGGTACTTTGTACCCTCTTTCTGCTGAATCCCTAATTTTATAAAATAATACGGTTCTTAACAATCTAATATTTCTCTAATAAGACTCTTTATATCCTTATCAGCAGGACGTTTTACAAACTGTTCATGGCTGTAAATCCACACGAGTTTAATTATGCAGTCAGTTGTGTTTACTAAATACATTAATCTGATTTGTCCAGAAGCACCTTTGGAAACCTTTAGATCTAGCTTATGAAATGTCCATCCTTCAGGAAGCTGCATCTTTTTGGGTAAAGGTTCGTTGCGGGAATTTATACGAAACGCGTCTTCAATTAAATCTTCCAAAGCATTCGCCGCAATTTCAATAAAATCACTGCCATGAATTTTGGCAAGTCTTTTAAATGAACGTTTAAAATTTTCAGATTCTTCAATCGAGAAGGGAGTTGAGCCAGCCACGCACTTCTCCTTTGTTAATACGAGTCGAAGCTTCCGAATTACAAGCATCCTCTAAAATATTGGACATCACCTCTTCATACGCAGGATGTTCGCGTTCTATGATATCAAGCTTCCGCTCGCCTAATGCCTTCATATCCTCAAGAAGAATTGGCTCAGTTGAACTTGCTTCGGGTGATAAACCTTTACGCGCTTTTCTCCAAGGAAATTCCAAATGGGTCATACCACTTAATCGATAGGCGTTGTATCCTCCAAAATATTCCCAAACTTCCTCTAACAGATGTTTCTTATCATTAGGAATCTCTAACAAAAATTCTTTGCTAGGAATAGGTAATTGATTGGCTTCAAAGTCACTGTAAAACTTGTACACTGGAGGACACACTGGACCATAGCGCCACGCTTGAATAACTTCATTAAAAAGCGGCTCATTGTATAGCGCTAAATGCAAGCATTGAGCATAGTATAGAAGCTTTTGAACTTTCATATTAGTCATTTCCGCTTCTATACCTTCCTCATAAGCTCTAACTATAAAATAGCGAGCGATATTAATGCAATCTACCATAGTTAGACCAGCAAAGCAAAACAAACATTCTATAATAGCAAGTTTCAATGGAAACTTACAAATACTATTATAATCTAAATTATTTAGATTATAGTACATAATTACCATATTAAAGGAAAATGTAATGAATACGCTAGCTCATGCAAATCCTATATGAAGTTGCAAATAAAAATATACTTATTACCTTTGGTACTTACGTAGATGGAAATAAGAGTACTATGGGTTTCAAAATGTAAAAATGGGTCAAACCCTCAGACTTAACTGTTGACCTAATGGGAGACATCCTCCCACAGCTAAAAGCACGTGGGATTCCCAGAATCACTTCTGAGAGTTCCTCTTTCTACGATTCGGCTTATTGTAAAAAACTCAGTTTCTCTGCCAAAAAACTAGGTTTTCATCAACCAAACTCAAAGAAACCGAGATTTATACAATTTTTACCATCCTCTTATCGCAAATAGGACTAAATTTTCCAGTTGCTTTAGATTAGTGCTAAGCCTGAATTCAGCACTAGGTTACAATTGAAACTGGATGACCTTAAGCAGTTAACTGCCTGTAATGCATTACTCTGAATTGTTTAATGTGTCTACACCCCTTAACCAAAACGCCCGGATGTGTAATCACGAGTACGAGGATCGAGAGCATTACTAAAGATTTTAGTCGTTTCTCCAAATTCCACCATTTGACCGATTCGACTTTCATCAGTGCTGAAAAAAGCCGTAAAATCAGAAACACGAGCAGCTTGCTGCATATTATGAGTCACAATTGCAATTGTCAGTTCATCGCGCAAACTGTGAATGAGTTCTTCAATTTTCATTGTTGCAATGGGATCGAGTGCGGAACAAGGTTCATCCATTAACAGAACTTTTGGTTTTACCGCCAAAGCACGAGCAATGCACAATCGCTGTTGTTGACCTCCTGAAAGCCCCAAAGCTGACTTATGTAGCTTATCTTTTACCTCATCCCAGATAGCTGCACCTCTAAGGGCAGACTCGACAATTTCATCTAATTCCGATCGCGAACGCCATCCAGCTATTCTAATACCATAAACCACGTTATCGTAAATACTCATAGGGAAAAGGTTTGGCTTTTGGAACACCATACCTATTTGGCGGCGGAGACGGTTTAAATTAACACGAGGATTGTAAATATTTTGACCGTAAAATTCTACGCTACCCTCAACTTTCACGGGTCCCTCTAACTCGCTAATGCGATTTAGGCATTTGATGAAAGTGGATTTACCACAACCACTAGGACCAATAATTGCGGTCACTTTGTTCTCGTAGATGTCCATCAAGACACCCTGCAGCGCTTTCGAGGTGCCATAGTAGAAGCTGAGATTCCTGACTTTAATGGCTGGGCTTAATTTACTCATACTGTGCTCGTTACCACAACAAAAAAATACCGTTTGTAGAAGTGTTTGTTAAGCATTTTTTCTTCTCGTAAATATACGAGAGACAATGCTAATAAACATAACTATCCCAACTAAAACAAGAGAAGCCGTCCAGACTAGTGCTGTTTTTTCTGGTGTTGGGTCGTTATACAAATTAAAAATTAACACTGACAGTGACGCTGTTGGACCAATAAGTTCCCTTGACCAATCCAAACTAAACAAGGCAGTAAAAATCAAGGGTGCTGTTTCACCAGAGGCACGAGCAACAGCCAATAAAACTCCTGTAGTGATGGCAGGGAGTGCAGCAGTCACAACGACACGAAAAGTCGTCTGGAAGCGAGTACCCCCCAGGGCAGCAGAACCAAGACGCATGGAGGTGGGAACAAGTTTTAAGGCTTCTTCTGTGGTCAGCACAACAATGGGCAGCATGAGAACCGCCAAAGCAAAGCCACCTGCGATCGTGCTAAATTGTTTGGTAATTAAGACAATAACACCGAAGGCGAAGATCCCTACGACAATGGAGGGCACTCCAGTGAGAATAGAGGCGATAAAGCGGACAGCTTGACCAATCCGAGTTCCTTTACCTATCTCGGACAGAAAAATGCCTGTCATAATTCCGGTTGGAACACTAAAAACAGAAGCGATTGCCACCATAATCAGGGTACCAACAATGGCATTCCCAAAACCATCGTAAATCACTGGTGTCACAAACATAGACGGTTTTAAATTTTTTATTCCCCGCCCAATGATTTCCCACAATAGTGACAGTAAAGGAATCAGAGCTATGGCTGAAAGCAAAAATGCTACCACAGTCATTCCATAGTTAAATAGCAGCCTGGTTAGTGGTAAAGGACTATATATTTCTGCTACCACGGATTTATCTATTTCAGACTCTTGATGACTGGTCATAATAATAACTTTTGCTTGTCCCATTTTAAGTATACTCGCGAGGAAATGACTTGATTGGCAAAGATTTCACTACAAAGTGTGTCATTAACCTCTGACGGCGGTTGGGTTCTTACTTATTCTTTCTACCCACCAGCTGTACAACTGCGATGGCGCAAATATTAACAGCTAAAGTCACAGCAAACAAAATTAAGCCCAGGTATGTTAAAGCACCAATATGTAAAGGATCTTGAGCTTCAGCAAATTCATTGGCTAACACGGAGGGAATTGTATAGCCCGGATCGAGAAGTGAAGCACTGATTTGAGCTGCGTTCCCAATCACCATTGTGACAGCCATTGTTTCTCCCAAAGCCCTTCCCAAAGCAAGCATAGCTGCGCCCACAATTCCAGAGAATCCAGCAGGGAGGATGACTCGAAAAATAGTTTCCCAACGAGTAGAACCCAAAGCCATCGAACCACTGCGTAACTCTTTTGGCACAACTAGCAAAACATCACGACTGATTGCTGCCATCGTGGGCAAAATCATAATCGCAAGGATAATGCCAGCGGTCAGCATATTGAAACCCCCTGGGTCTTGTGTGCTGAAGAGCGGTATCCATTTGAAGGTAGTGGACAACCAAGTTTGTAAGGGTATGAGTGCTGGGATAAATATATAAACGCCCCACAAACCGATAATGACGCTAGGAATAGCGGCAATGAGTTCCACAATAAAAGCGATCGCCGTTCGCGCTGACAGAGGGATAAAATTTTCACTCGTGACTAGGGCTACTGCTAACCCTACAGGTACGGCTAATAACATGGCGATCGCACTACTGACCAAGGTTCCATAAATGTAAGGCAATGCACCAAAAAGCAAATTGCCTGCATCCCATTCTTGACTCGACAAAAACCCCAACCCAAACTTTTGAATTGCTGGTAAGGCTTGTTGAAAAACAATCCAACTCATCCAAAAGAGTACAGCAACTGTTAGAGCAGCAAATACATAAACTAACCATGTAAATGCCCGATCGATTAAAAAATTTTGCCCACTACTTGCTGTGATGTCTATACTTTCATCGCTCGAGTTTCTTTGATTTGTATCAGATGGTTCTGAGAAATTAGCCATTACTAATTACATCATTATATGATTGTCATGACAGATGGGTGAGCTGTTTGCCCACCCAGGAAAGAAAATTGCTAAGAAAAATGTTAGTAGTTAGTGGATAAGGGTTGAATCGAGAGTGCTTTTTGTATAGCACTCATTACCTATGAGAGTCAACCCACCCTTACCAAGTGAATAGTTAAATTGCCTATAAAGTTAGGGCTTTACCACTAACCAAACTTTCAAAAACGACTAACAGTTCATGCTATTTAATAGTGCTGTTTACTGTCTGTATCACTTTTTGTACTGTAGCTGCTGGAATCCGGGTGTAGTTGAGGTCATCGTTAATTTGTTGACCATCAGTGAGCGCCCAGTTGACAAAGTTTTTGACAGCAGTTCCTTTGTTGGTATCGGGATAATTCCTATAAACCAACAGCCAGGTTAGACCAACAATAGGATAACCTTGTGCTGGATCGCCAACAAAAACTCGGAAGTTATCAGGGAAGTTGACAGTTGACAAAGCTTGGTTTGCAGATTGTAAAGAAGGAGCTACATATTCCCCTTTTCTATTCTGTATCTGTGCTGTGTTGATTTTGTTTGCCTGAGCAAAAGCATACTCAACATATCCAACAGACCCTGCAGTGCGAGAAACCAAATTTGCAACACCGGGGTTACCTTTGCCTCTAAGAACATTAGCAATTGTCCATTTTGGAGCGGTACCAGCGCTCACTCTACCCTTAAAATAGGGGCTAATGCTACTCAAGTGATTTGTGAAAATAAAAGTTGTACCGCTACTATCAGCACGAACAACAGGTCTGATTGCCTGATTTGGTAGATTTACACCAGGGTTATCGGCTTTAATTTGAGGATCGTTCCAGTTGGTAATTTGACCAGAGAAAATAGCTGGAAGTGTCTTTCGAGATAACCTGAGATTATTGACACCAGGAAGATTATAAGCAACAGCAACAGCACCACCAGCGGTAGGCACTAAGATGGCTCCTCTGGTTACTTTAGCTATCTCTGCATCAGTCATTGCTGCATCACTAGCACCAAAGTCAACAGTTCCAGCAATGAACTGACGAATACCAGCACCACTACCAACACCTTGATAATTAATGCTTAGATTGGGATACTTCTTCTTGATTTCACGAGCGTATCGTTCGTACAAAGGTGCAGGAAAAGTTGCTCCTGCGCCATTAACAGTTTGTGCTTGTGCAACTGGTGTAAATGTCGATCCAAAAGAAACAACAGCTGAAATAGCTGAAGCTGCAACTACACTATTCAAAACGGTAGCTGATAATTTCATATCGCTAATTTATGAAGGAATAACTATTTGGTTTGTCGAGGATACAGCAAATAAGCTACAATAGGAAGAGTTAACAAAAGTTTAAGAAAAACCAAATAATAAATTAAATATTTTTAAATTTATGATTAATAACCATTTGAAAAAGTCTAAAACACCCATAGCCGATCGCAATAAGCAAATTGCAGATTGTTGTCTATGTGAAAATGCTTGGAAATAACCCCTCTGTCTGCGGCACCTTCCTAACGCTCGCGGAGGTTGGGAGGGCTAAAAATAATGTTCAGCTTCATAGAAATTGGTATTGGAGCGATTGAGTGTGGGGATACGGTAAGAGTTTCCCGACCGATGTATTTCGTTTTCCTAAAAAATGCTGTAATTTTAATTTATGTTCCAGTTATTTTTTCTGAAGAATTTGCTAACATCTCTTCGAGAACTTTCACCAACCATGCTGTTAATCTCAGTAGCATTGCATGGTATATTACTTGCATTACCAATTTCTTCATCTTTGCTAGAAAAGTCACAAATTCCTAAAATGGCAGCAAAACGTGAAGAAAAAATTTTATGGTTCCCATTACCTACTGGGAAAGAACTTTTTAGTACAGGGGATATGCTGGTCTCTCCCAAACCCCCTGAATTAATGTCTCCTACACCGACAACATCGGAAATTGTGTTGGATTTACCGCCCCTTCCAAATCTTACTATGGATCTGGAACAACAGGAAAAACTTCCACAGAAGAAGTTACAAATAGAGGAAGAGACCGCAACAGAAAAAAAAGTCAGTACCGCACAAGTTCTGCCTCCTATCTCGCCTTCTCCTTCTCCCCCTGAATCTCGTTCTTCTATTCTTAATGAAAATTCTCCAATCCCTGAGATATCTATTTCTGACACTGTTGATAAGACTCATTCTTCGCTAGAATCGGTCAATTCCCTACCAACGTCCCCAGCACAACCCAGCGTGGAAATTGCCCCACCATTACAAAATTCTGAGAAAGAGTTATTTAACGCTATCATCTCTAGTCTTGAGCAAGAAATTCCCTGGACACCCAATTTGACTTTTGCGGAACCCGATAAATTTTCTACGTCTAAATTTGGATTGGAAAATATCTTTGGTGCAGCTATAGATAAAACTCCAGATGAATTGGCAGCAATTGTTGGAAGTAAGTTAGAGGTACAGGGTTTCCAGGTTTCTTTGATAGGTTTTTATGGGGGTGGACCGCTATATGAAGTGAGAAAGGGTGAGTTTATTGAGTATGTATCTTTCGCACCAACTACTGAACGAACAGGAGCCATTATAGTCACTTGGAAAACTGCTCCTGTTTAACTATGTTCTTGACGATCTTGTCAAATTTCCAGGAAATATTGGAGAGGTTAAAGCTAAAATTCATCGTCCAATCGAAGGGAAGATAAAGACTGTCACTGCAACTTCCCCCTCGACTTGGCTGCGGCTGAAGTTGCTCCTGTTGCTATCAGTGCTCCTGCAATCAACGGTTAATCATTGCTTAACGCGACTGGAAAGCATCAAGACTAGATAAGAAGCGCTCTCCAAATAGGAGAGTGCTTTGTGCGTTTGGAGTAACAAGTCTTACACTGAGGAAATAAAGTGCAAAATCATAAAGAATTAGTCATAAAGACGTTAACTAGCGCCAAACCTTGATTGTAGAGTCTGCACTGCCACTGACAAGCGTCTTTCCATCCTGGCTAATAGCAAGGGAGACAACTTGCTTTGTATGCCCGGAAATTCTGTGGAGTAGTGTTCCAGTCTCCAAATTCCACAACCGTATTTCCCCATCTAAACTACCACTGGCGAGAATCTTACCGTCAGGGCTAATAGCAACGGCTAATACTGAGTATAAATGCCCAGATAGAGTCTTGAGTAGTTTGCCAGTGTTAACATCCCAAATTTTGATTGTCTTGTCAAGACTGCCGCTGACTAGGGTTTGATTATCGGGGCTAATGACAAGGCAACTTATCCAACCTCTGTGCCCAAAGAGAGTTTGTAATTGTTCGCCACTTTGGAAATTCCACAACCGGATGGTTCTGTCTGTACTGCCACTAGCTAAAGTTTGTCCATTGGGGCTAATGGCAAGCGATAAAACTGGAAGTGAATGCCCGTAAAGGGTACGTATTGGTTGACCTCTGATAAGGTTCCACAAGCGGATTGTCTTGTCTGTACTGCCGATAGCAAGGGTTTGTCCATCTCTGCTGATGGCGATCGCATGGCTCCAAGCCACATACCCATTCGCCTTGATGTTGCGAATCTGTTGACCGGTGCTACTATTCCACTGCTTGATTGTCTCATCAAGGCTACCACTGACAAAGTTCTGCCCGTCTGGGCTGATAGCAATTGATAAAACTGGGAGTGAATGTCCGTAAAGGGTGCGGATAAGTTTGCCAGTTTTGGGATTCCATAACTTGATGGTTTTGTCATGACTGGTGCTGACGATCGCTCGCTCCTCAGGGGCGATAGCAACAGACGACACAGAGTCGGAATGACTCGTCAATGTATAAACCAAAGAAAGATTTTTTGCCCATACTTCTGCTGAGTTGAAATTGATGAAAGACAACCAGTCATACTGAATAAAAAAAGGAGTCATTACCAAAGCGATGGTAGTGGCAGCAACAGACCCCGCACTCACCACGAAAGGAAATGTTTTGAGGCAACTCAAATCAAAACGATAACGTCTTTGTATATCTGTTTTTAATCTTGATAACTTGCTTCTAAAACCTAAGCTTGTTTGCTGTTCCCACCCACTTTCAATTTTTGCCAGTCGTTGCAAAACTACATCGCTAGTTTGCGGACGCTGACTGGGCGATCGCTTCATCAAATCATCAATTAAATCTGCTAGCAAGGGCGAAATATCAGGAGCAAATTTGCGCCATTCTATCTCATCAGTATTCTGGTTGTAAATATCCTGAGAATTTGGAGCTTTGCCAGTGAGTAAATAGACGAATGTACGACCTACAGCAAAGAAATCTGATGTCAAGACAGCTTGACCGTTAAATTGCTCTGGCGGTGTGTACCCAGGGGAATGAATGCCTGTTAACTGCCCAGCAGCTTGTTTTGCAATGTAAGTTTGCGTAACTTCCCTTGCTGCTCCAAAGTCAATTAATACCAGTTGCCCATCTGCCTTTAGCATAATATTGGATGGTTTAATGTCCCGATGCAAAAAGTTACGGCTGTGTACTTGACGCAGGATATGAAACAATTGGTTGAGCCATTCAACTGCTAACTCTTGATTAATTGGGCGATTACCCCGCTGTTGCATATATTGTCTGAGATCTAGCCCCTCAATTTTTTCCATAACCAAGCAGTGCAAAGACTTTTGACTGTTGTTGGGCAAAAAAGTGAAGTAACCGTATCCCTTAGGAATTCCCGGACAATCGAGCTGAGACAACAGTTGGGCTTCTTGCTGAAACAGCAATACTGCCTTGGGGAAACTTTGCAAAAGAACTTTTAGAACTTTCGCTGTACTATTACGCTCAATCACCTTGTAGGTCTTACCAAAGCCTCCATCTCCCAAAAGGCTCACTACTCGATAGCGCCCTTCCAACAGCAATTCAGAACCACATCCCTGACAAAATAACATATTATCAGGGTTATTGGCTCGTTGACAGTGAGGATTGATACAGAGACTCATGATTAACCAGAGTAGCAGTTATCTTTTTGAGAAATTTCTCTCGTATTATGTAACTCAGAAACCTAACTTATAGCAAGTTATACCAAGTTGCGTTTATACATCTTACTCTCTCTCGTTTTTTCTCTTTGTCTCTCTTTTATATTACTTAAGGTCAGATGAAGAACCTGTATAAATCATTTCACAGACTTTCTGGTATCAAGCGTCGTAACTTTATTAAGTACGCCTCAATGGCAATGGGTGCGGGATTTTTTACTGCTTGCAACAATGGTAACCATAGCCCATCGGGCAGGTCTTCGTCTACCCTGATACAAACAAAGGAAAAACTGGATAAAATCACCTTTACCATCAACTGGGTTGCAGAGGCAGAGTACGGGGGTTTCTACCAAGCTGTTGCGACTGGTATTTATCGGGATTATGGCTTAGATGTGACAATCAAACCGGGGGGACCTCGGAGTAATTTCACCTTATTGTTAATAGGGGGCGCTGTTGATTTAGCTATGGGGCATACTGTAAATGTCATTAGCTCTGTAAGGGACGGAGTCCCCAAAGTTACAGTTGCTTCTATCTTCCAAAAAGACCCCCAAGTTTTAATTGCTCATCCAGGTACAGGTAATGATTCGCTGGAAAAACTAAGAGATAAGCCAATTTATGTTGCAGCCGCCGCAGATGCCACCTACTGGCCTATTTTAAAAGCGAAGTACGGTTTTACAGATGCACAAAAGCGCCCCTACAACTTTGATATCAAACCTTTCCTTGCCGATAAAACCATGATTCAGCAGGGGATTATTACTGCTGAGCCTTTTGAGATTAAAAAAAGGGGAGGGTTCGATCCCGTCGTTATGTTTGTAGCAGATTATGGATACAATGTATATAATTTTACAATTGAAACGACAACGAAATTGGTAGAGACCAACCCCGATTTGGTACAAAGATTCATTGATGCCTCCATTAAAGGTTGGTACAGTTATTTGGAGGAACCAAGCCCTGGTAATAATTTGATTAAAAAAGATAATCCAGACATGACTGATGAGCAGATTGCCTATAGTATCGAGAAAATTCAAGAATACCGTCTCATCACGGGAGGAGATGCAGAAAGCTTGGGTATTGGTGCGATGACAGATAAACGCTGGCAAATCGCCTTTGAGGAGTTGGTGAAGGCAGGTGTTTTTGATGCCAACGTCAACTATAGAGACGCTTACACCTTACAATTTGTTAATAAAGGAACAGCCTACTACAAGTCGTGAGGTTAATGAGTAACCGCACCGCAATTACACTTAGTCATGTCAGCAAGGTCTACCCCAATGGCACTGTTGCCTTACAAGACATTAATCTGGTCATTCCAGAGTCACGGTTTCTCAGTATAGTTGGTCCATCTGGATGTGGTAAAAGCACGGTGCTGCGACTCATTGCCGGATTGGGGCGCTTGACTTCCGGTAGCATTAATTGGGGAATACCCCAACAAGCGCGGAAACTTGCATTTGTCTTTCAAGAAGCCGCACTTCTGCCTTGGATCGATGCGAGAGAGAATGTACGCTTACCCTTAAAATTGACGGGTATGCCAAACAAAGATGCAATGATGCTGGTAAAACAAGCACTGGCACTGGTGGGCTTGGAGGGGTTTGAAACGAGTTACCCCCGAGAATTATCAGGTGGAATGAAAATGCGGGTATCTATCGCTAGGGCGTTAGTGACTCAGCCAAATATTTTATTAATGGATGAACCATTTGGGGCGTTGGATGAAATTACCCGTAGCAAACTCAATGCCGACTTACTTAGTTTATGGGAACAACATCGGTGGACTGTCGTTTTTGTAACGCATAACATCTATGAAGCAGTGTATCTGTCAAATCGAGTGCTGGTCATGGGAAAAAACCCTGGGCATATAGTGGCAGACGTTAACATTGATGCACCCTATCCTCGTACTGAGGAATTTCGATTATCGGTATCATATAACGAGTATTGCCGTCAAGTCGCCGAACATTTGTCAGCCGCAATGGTCTAGCCTTCTTGTATGGACGGGCGAGACGCCCATCCCACAAAGTAAACAACCAACAATTAAGTAAGTGAGTGGGAATAAATAGAACTACGTTACAAAATGTAAATGTATCTGAAACCTTTACCAATGACAAATGACAAATGACAAATGACTAAGGACGACCCTTACCAGTTACGTTGTTTCTTACCGACCTACTTATGCTCTTTATTCGCCGTCTTCAAACACAAAAGCTATTGACAAAATTCATTTCTACTGATGTTTTGGCACCAACAGCAGTTGGTGTTTTAGTGTTGGTTCTATGGGATGTATTTGTACGAGCTACGAATTTGCCTCCTTATATTCTTCCCGGTCCCATCTTAGTATTTCAAACTTTAATAAGTGACTGGAATGAGCTTTTTCCTTCACTACTCATTACATTACAAATTACTGTTGCTGCCTTTATTGCTGCTACAATTTCTGGATTGCTCATTGCTATTTTGTTTGCCCAAAACAAGTGGATTGAAAGGAGTTTGTTTCCTTATGCTGTTATCTTACAAACAACTCCAATTGTTGCGATCGCACCCCTAATTATTCTCTGGTTGAAAAATAATACCTTTGCTGCCCTCGTTGTTTGTGCCTGGATAGTTGCCTTTTTCCCCATCGTTTCCAATACCACATTGGGGCTGAACAGCGTAGACCGGAACTTGCTTGACCTGTTCAAATTGTACAAAGCCTCCCGTTGGCAAACACTGATATATCTCCGCATACCCAGCGCTATGCCCTATTTCCTGGGTGGTTTGAAAATCAGCGGTGGCTTGGCATTAATTGGTGCGGTTGTGGCAGAGTTTGTTGCCGGTACTGGAGGAGAAAGATCGGGAATAGCCTATCGAATTCTTATCTCTAGCTACAACTTACAAATCCCCCGTATGTTTGCCGCATTATTTCTCACCACAGGTTTGGGAGTTCTCATTTTTGTTGGGTTGAGTGCTTTATCTGACTTTATATTAGGTAGATGGCACGAAAGCGCTATCAAACAAGAAAGTGAATGAAAAACTTATCCGGTTGCAATTCTGCGGACACCGCCCACCATTTGCGTGTAGGGTGGGCACCGCCCACCGCTTGCTACCTCTTTAAGTAATATTCCTGAGGAAAGAAAGTAGCGCAGAAAACCATAACATTCACCTTGATAAATGTGTATTATTTAATTTACTAATTCAAGTAGTATCACGTAAAACCTATATGATAGAACTTTAGGACACGACAGCGAAAACGATTGCTATACAGAGCTTATCTTGTAATTTCTGGTTAAATGTGAAGCAAGTATATTTCAAATGTTTTACGCAAAAAACGGTGAATACGGAGAAACCCAAAAAGGTGGAAGAAAAATAAAATACGGGTTTTAACTTATTTTCTAAGAACGATTTTCCAGTGTATAACTATTTTAGTTGTGCAATCGGCGGGCAACTAGTTCTTTAATAACCATACCGCTAAACATAATTGGGTAAAAGATTCGGGGCAACTTGAAAGCAGCAGAGAAATTGAATTTCTTGCTGTTCTATATTGTCATGTGTTAATTATCCGCACGGCTTATACCAAATTCTATCAAATTGATATCAGGGAACAACGATGAATAACGAAGTGAAAGTGCAAGAGTTTGGAATTATTGTAGCGATTGATGAAAACAAACCTTCTATTCTCAATGCTGATTTCTTGAAGTATTCAGGTATAGTACCACAGTCGTGGGAACTGGCACGGCAACCAATCTTTACTCAAACCCTAGCGCAAGTCGTGTATACAAATGGTGTGAGTATTATTGCCGAACCTAACCGCGTAATTTTTGTTGAGTCACTTGAAGGTAAGAAAGCAGAAGATATCACAGTTGCAGCAATTGCAGAGCGCTACGTTAAAATGCTACCCAACGCTAAATACAGAGGTTTGGGTGTAAACCCACGCGGTTATGTGGGTTTTGAAGGAGCAGAAGCTGATGCTGCACGCAAGTTTATTTCAGAAGGTTTGTTTGCTCCAGGTGCATGGCAAGAAGTTGGTACTGAACCAATGCGTTCTACTGTTAACCTTGTATACACATTCAAACGTGCGCCTTTATATCTGACGATTAATGAAGCAGCTTTACGCAACCCAGATGAATCGGTGACACCTATTGTATTGTTCTCTGGAAGCTTTAGCTATGAAGTATTAGGAGAAAGCAGCGAACATAAGCTCAACAATTTGCTTGAGGTCATGAGCAATTGGCAAACTGATTTAGATTCTTTCAGTGACATTATCAACAACAAATTCTTGGGTGTCAAAGATCAAACAGTAAGCAGTGTACCCAATATATTCACTATCAACACTGTTGCTACTGCTATATAAAACTCAACCTATCATTCAATAAAAAAGGGAACTGGAAACAGGGGAAACGGAAAAATAACCTGTTGCCCGCTCCCTTTTAGAGTCAATTTATTTTCTTAAATATCTCATATCGTGTCCAGTTGATTAGTTACGATACCCTGATTTAACTCCTCCCCTTACTAGAGGGCTACCGTGGTAGTGTACAAGTTGAATTTAGGAGGGCTAGGGTGGGGTATCTTTTGTAAATGTTTACCCGGACATGATATCAAACTGCCTGAATTGGTTTTTAACAATCACTTCTCCTGAAAACAAAACACTTTCAGATAACAGAGGATAATAGGTTATCATGGTGCCTAATAACAATTTTGGATTACCCGACAACAATACATTCTTGAATGATGGGTTATCTGTCCCCTCACCGTTTACAGACCCGTTAATTGGTAATCAAAATTACAACCAAGATAATAAAAATACACTAACTGGGGCACCTAGTACCGATATTGTACAACCCGATAGTAGTAATGGGGCAGTTAGCGATCGCGAACTGCTCACAGATGATGCTACAAATAATCCTCTGCTGATAGAAAAAACAAGCACAATAAATACTTATGTAGACCCGCTCACGGGTAACCATCTAAATGAACCCTTAGTCAACACACTTAAGAGTGGTGACGCCCTTTTGAGTCATGTTGAATCATTACAAGGTTCTGGTGTTGGTGAATCTCAAGAGCAGGTATTTTCAAAGGGTGCAAACCAACTCTCGTTAGAAATTTTAGAACGCTTCCGAGTTGAAGCGCACGCACGTTGGTCTAAATTGGGAGTTAATGAATTTGATACAGGTATTCTGAATAATATAGAGCTTGCCATAGAAGATTTACCTGGTTACAAGCTAGGTTTGGTTGATGCTTATAAAGTCATTATTGATACTGACGCTGCTGGACAAGGATGGTTTATCGATTCAACTCCGGAGGATGATGTTGAATTTAGTCGTGTAGTTTCTGCGAGGGAATTAGAAGCAACAGAGGGCGATTTAGCTTATGGTAAGGTCGATTTACTGACGATACTTACCCATGAATTTGGACACGTACTGGGATTGGAACACGTAGAAAGTTCGGTACAGCCAAATGATGTGATGAGTCCGACTTTGCCCTTGGGGATAAGAAGGACACCAGTGTTGGAGAATTTAAACTTTTCTTATGGAGTAGAACCTGTTAGAGATGCAGCTACCCTGAGCTTACCCACAATTTCACCAACTAACAATACAATTGGTGGGAACTTAAGTACAACAGATGCTCTAAACCCGACTCGTAATAATAGAAGAAAAGATGATTATTTACTAACTGATTTTACAGTCGGGAAACTGGTAACCCTAAATTTATCTTCCTCCAACTTTGATGCCTATCTACAACTTGTGAATGCAGATACTCAAGTCGTGATTACTGAAGATGATGATTCAGGAGGATATAGAAACTCGAGAATTAGATTTACTCCGGTTGCAGGTGTCAATTATATAGTCAGGGTGACTAGTGATGGCAGCAATGCTACAGGGGACTATAATTTAACAGCAACTTTTGGTGCGCCAGAGCTAATTGTTACAAGCGCGATCGCACCAACAACAGGGGCAGAACGTAGTAGCATTTCCCTAACTTGGACAGTTAGCAATATTGGAGAAGTTACTACGAACGGTAGTTGGTATGATTACGTTTATTTATCAGACAATACGATTTTCGATAACTCTGACCGCTACGTGGGGAATGTATATACTAGTAATAAAACACCACTAGCTCCAGGCACGAGTTACACAATAACGACAAATATGTCACTACCGCAACAGGTAGGGGCAGGGAAACAGTACCTACTATTTGTTGCAGACCGTGACAATTATGAAATTGAAGTCAGCGAAGTCAATAATGTTAAATGGGTGCCGATTGAAATAACGGTACCGGATTTAGCAGTCACTAATGCCACTGCACCGCTGGCAATTACAGTAGGTAGCAGTGCAGATATTTCATGGACAGTAGAAAACCAGGGAAGTGTACAGGCAACTCACTCTTGGTATGACCGTATTTATATTTCTGATGACCAGATCGTAGATTCATCAGATACCTATGTTAGCAACTTTAATTCTGGTGCCAGTGGTACAGCAGTAGAAGCTTCGGGAAGCTACACCCTCACAAAAACTGTTACGATTCCCCAAACAGCATTAGGGAACCGCTACTTGCTATTTGTTGCAGACTACAACAACAGTCAGTATGAAACCAATGAAAACAATAATGTTAAAGCAATTCGTGTTGAAGTCAATGCTCCAGACCTAATTGTTTCTGACGCTTATGCACCAAGTACTGCTGCACAAGGTGAGAGAATTAACGTTACTTGGCAAGTGACCAATCAATCTGCCGTTATTGCGGGTAGCGATTGGTATGATTATTTCTACCTCTCGGATGACCAGATACTAGATGGTTCAGATGACTATATTACAAACACCTGGACAGGTGACAAAACCCCGATAGCTGGTAATGGAGGTTACAACGCAACAAATAATATTACTATACCCACTCATGTCAAAGGTGGTAATCGTTATTTGTTGTTCGTGACAGACGGCAATAACTACCAAGGTGAAACCAACGAAAATAATAACACCAAGGCAGTTCCCATTTATATCAAGGTACCAGATCTGATAGTATCTGATGCTACTACTTCTTCCACGACTGTAGCTCCTAGTTCCACCCTCAACCTCTCTTATACAGTCAAAAACCAAGGGGAAAGTATAGCTTCTCAAGATTGGTCTGACAGGATTTATTTATCTTATGATGCAGTATTAGACTACTCTGATTACCAGCTTTATTACCGTTGGACATCAAGCGAAACACCATTAGCTGTAGATGGTAGTTATACAGTCAATAATATCAGTGTCACCTTACCTACTGACACAGTTGGTCAACCTGGCGAGCGCTACTTAATATTTGTCACGGATAGAGACAACTATCAACGTGAAACAAACGAAAATAATAACGTTAGGGTTATACCCATTACGATCGCAGGCGATAATGCAGACCTAGAGGTGATAGGGGCAACAGCACCGGGCACAGTATCAACCCAAGAAACCGTATCGGTATCGTGGACGGTGAAGAATACAGGTGCAGTCAATGCACCTTCATACTGGTATGATGCTGTTTACATTTCTAGCGATCGCACTTTCGATGCCAATGATACGGTAGTGAGTAGCTGGAACTCAAATTGGTCTTCATTGAATGCTGATGAAGAGTATACTTTAACTAGCAACATAACAATTCCCCAAGGAGAAAATGGCAACCAGTATTTGCTGTTTGTTGCAGATGCTTATAATTATCGAGGTGAGTTAAACGAGACTAACAACGTTTATTCTCTCCCAATTGAAATAAAAACGCCAGATTTAGTAGTAACAAACGTTACTGCACCTACCGTTGCTTATGCTCTTGCCCGAATGGAAGTCGTTTGGACTGTAAGCAATGAAGGGAATGGTGCTACTCATGCCCAATGGAATGATTCGGTGTATCTGTCCGATGATAATACGTTCTCGACAAATGATATTCTGCTTAAAGACGCTGCGATTGGAAACCTCGCACCATTAGCATCTGGCACTAGTTATACAGTTTCTCAATTACTTTCTTTACCATCAAATATTACCAAAGGCAATAAATATTTACTCATTGTCACAGACAATTATAGAAATCAAGGTGAATTAGACGAAGCTAATAATGTCAAAGCAGTTGCAATAACAATAGGTGACCCAGACCCCAATTTACCTTTACTGAGTGTAAACCCTCCAGTTCAGAACCAGAACGGTACAAGTGCCACCAAGGCAGATTTGATGGTCACAGGAGCAAGTGTACCCGTTCGGGCACCTGAAGCGTCTGACATTACAGTGAATTGGACTGTCTTAAACAATGGAAGTGTAGCAACGAATGGTAATGCTTGGTACGATTCGGTTTATTTGTCGGACAACACGATTTTTGATGGTAATGACAGATACATGGGTGATATCTGGATGTATCAAAATCTGGAAGCGGGACAAAGCTATGACTGGAGTGAAAGTTTTAAACTACCGGAAAGAACCGGAATCGGGAAATGGTACGTGCTGGTTGTCACAGATAGGTACAATTATCGACCTGAAGATAGCGAAACCAATAACGTCTATGCAATTCCCATTGACATTACTATTCCCGATTTAACCATTATTGATGGAACGGCACCATCAACTGCAGCAGTTGGAGAAACTGTATCAGTATCGATGACGGTGCAAAATAACGGTACTGTGTCAGCTGATGCTTATCGATATGAATCGGTTTATATTTCTGATGATGCGGTCTTTGACAGTTCAGACCAATATGTTGGTAGCTTAAGTAGCTCACAAAACGAGCCTTTGGAAGCAGGTGCGAATGTTCTCATTTCCGGAAATATTACCATTCCCAAAACGACTTTAGGAAATCGTTACCTGCTATTCGTCACCGATGGAGGTCAAAACCAGAGCGAAACCAATGAGAGTAATAACGTTTATTCTACCTCCATCACGATTACTGCCCCAGATTTAGAAGTAACAAGCGTTACAAGTCCCCTAGCATTAGGGCTTGGTGAAACTGCTTCAGTTTCTTGGACAGTCACCAATACCGGAAATGTTGTTGCTGGCAGTAACTGGTATGACTACATTTATCTTTCAGATGATACAGTTTATGATTATTCCGACCAGTATGTTAGTGCTAGTTGGATTGGATTCGCGCCACTCTTGGGAGGAAGTAGCTACTCTTTAAGCGCAGATATCACTATTCCTTCATATGTAAGAGCAGGCGAGCGTTACTTACTATTTGTTGCAGACCGCGATAACTACCAAGGGGAAACAAACGAGAATAATAATGTTTTGGCAGTTGCTGTCAAAATTAAGGCACCGGATCTTGTAGTGAGCGATGCGACCACGGATGCCACGACTGTAGCTCCTGGTTCTACTCTCAACCTCTCCTACACAGTTAAAAACCAAGGAGAAAGTACGGCAACTCAAGATTGGTATGACTACATTTTCCTATCCAATGATACAGTTTACGATGGTTCAGATTCTCAACTTTACTATCGTTGGACCTCAGGAGAAACACCGTTAGCAGTTGATAGTACTTATACAGTAAATAACATTAACGTTACGCTACCCAATAATGGTGTCGGTCAACCTGGTAATCGTTACTTGTTATTTGTGACAGATGCATATCGCTACCAAAGCGAAACGAACGAAAATAATAACGTTAGAGTCATACCTATAACAATTACGGGTAATAATGCTGACTTAGAGGTAACAGCAGCAACAGCACCCAGCACAGTCTCAACGCAAGAAAACGTATCGGTATCTTGGACGGTGAAGAATACAGGTACATTGACTGCACCTTCATACTGGTATGATGCTGTTTACATTTCTAGCGATAACACTTTAGATGCCAATGATACGGTAGTTAGTAGCTGGAACTCAAATTCGTCTTCATTGGCTGTCAATCAAGAGTATACTCTAACTCGCGACATAACAATTCCTACCCAAAGAACTGGCGACCAATATTTGCTGTTTGTTGCAGATGCTTACAATTATCAAGGTGAGTTAAACAAGACTAACAACGTCCGTGCGCTTCCCATCACAGTCACTGCTCCCGACTTGGTAATAACTAATGCTACGGTGCCAGTTAAAAGCTACCCCAACTCCCGTATTGAAGTCAGTTGGACTGTCAAAAACCAAGGAAATATAAGTGCCCTTCGTGATTGGTACGACAGTATTTATTTATCAAATGACGAAACTTTAAACACTAATGAAGATACCCAATTAAAACAAGTATACACAAGTCATTTAACACCGCTTGCCGCAGGAGAAGAATATAATATCAGCCAGTTGCTAACTTTGCCTAGCAACACACCTATTGGTAGTCGCTATTTGATATTTGTAACGGATAGCTATAATTACCAAGGTGAAACGAATGAAACCAATAATAACCTTGTAATCCCCATTACTATTGGTGATACCGACCCCGATCTGATAATCAATGCTGCCAATGCTCCCAGTAATGCTGTTTTGGGAGAAAATATTAACGTTAATTGGACAGTACAAAACATTGGTACTAGGGAAGGAACGGGTAACTGGTACGACACTATTTACCTGTCTGATGACCAAATTTTGGATGAATCCGATGTGGCAATTTCTGACGCTAGCGTAGCAGATAAAACACCGCTTGCTGTCAATGGCACTTACACTATTAGTCGCAGCATCACCATTCCTAACACCACAATTGGCAACCGCTATTTGTTGTTCGTAGCAGATGCTCTTAAGCGAATTAGCGAAATCGACAAAACTAATAACGTTAAAGCATTAGCTATTACCCTCACCGCACCAGATTTAATTGTTGATACTGCTAGTGCCAATGTTAATAGTGCAACTTTGGGTGAAGTGGTACAAGTTTCTTGGACGGTTAAAAATACTGAAACTGCCACTGCAAGTAAAACTTGGGGAGACCAAATTTATATTTCGGATGATACCGTTTTAGATGGTAGCGATAAGTTTGTTGCTACCTTTAGTTCGGCAACATATTTACCATTGACAGGTAATAGTAGCTACACACAAACTCAAAATGTTACTATACCTAACAGCTTGGGAATCGGTGACAAGTACTTGCTATTTGTCACAGATGCCAATGATGCTCAAGGTGAAACCAACAATAACAATAATATCAAGGCAATACCTTTTAAGATTCAGGCACCTAATTTGGTTGTGACTGACATCACTACCAAAACAACAGCGACTTGGGGTGAAAGTATCAATGTATCTTGGACGGTTAACAATATTGGTACGGGTACTGCTCTTGCAGACTGGTTCGATTATATTTACCTTTCTCAGAATCCGACCCTAGATAGCGGTGATATTTATTTGGGCAACTCATCAGCAGCAAGCCAAAGTCCACTAGATGCTGGTACTAGCTATACATTAAACCGTAATATCTCTATCCCCGACGTTGCTCCTGGTACTTGGTATTTACTCATTGCTGCTGACAATAACGGCAACCAACAAGCAGAAACCAACGAGAATGATAACAGAAGTGCGGTTACCTTGGAGGTACAAGCACCAGATTTAGTGGTCACTGATGTCACCGCACCATCTAGTAGTATCAATGGGTCAATTGTTTCAGTCAGTTGGACTGTCACTAACTCTGGGAATGGTGCAGCGCTCTCTGATTGGTGGGATGATATTTATCTATCAGCAGACGAAACTTTCAATTCTGAGGACTTTTATCTCGGTAATCTCTGGACAGGCGATCGCACACCTTTGGCACCTGGCTCGACTTACACGGTGAGCCGTAATATTACTATACCAGCGGTAGCATCGGGAACTTGGTATTTGTTATTGAGGGGAGACGCATATAACTACCAAGCTGAAACCAACAACAACAATAATATTAAAGCGGTTGCCATCGATATAGGAGCACCAGATATTGAATTGACTAGTGCGACTGCTCCAGCACAAGCAAGTGTGGGTGAGACAATTGAGGTAGGTTGGACTGTTACCAATGTCGGTAATTTGAATGCTCCTGCTGATTGGTATGACTATATTTACCTGTCAGATAATAATACTCTTGATAGTGCTGATATCCGAATTGATTACCTGTCTGCTGCTGCACAAACACCTTTAATTAAGGGAACTAGCTACAGCAAAACTATGAATGTTACCCTTCCAGGGGCTGCGAGGGGGAATAAATATCTGTTGTTTGTCGCTGATGGCGATCGGGTGCAGGGTGAAGAAAATGAGAACAATAATATACAAGCACAACCAATCTCAATATTAACTCCTGATTTAACTATCTCTACAGCAACTTCCCCTACGAGTGCTATTCTAGGTGAGAATATTGATGTTTCTTGGACGGTACTGAATCTTGATACTGGTTCGGCTGTTGCAGATTGGTACGATAGCGTTTATATTTCTAACGATGAAGTTTTTGATAGTTCGGATACTTTTGTCGCTGACATAGATACTAGAGATAAATCTCCTTTGGTGTCTGGAGCAACTTATACTATTAACAGAAGAATAACCATTCCCAATACGACTACTGGTAATCGTTATCTGTTGTTTATCGCCGATCGCACCAATTTACAAGGGGAAACAAACGAGACTAATAACGTTAAAGCTGTACCAATTGCTTTAGGTTTGGTAGATTTACAACCAACTATCATCACCGAGTTGCCAAATAACCTGTTATCAGGTAGCAAAGTCTCTTTAAAATGGTCTGTCACCAACACAGGTTCCGCCAGCACCACCAACAATTGGGTAGACCGGATATATCTTTCCAGCGATCGCACACTTGATAGCACTGATTCGTTACTACAGGAACGCAACCATACAGGTGGACTTGTAGCAGGAGCTAGTTACACTAAAGAAGTGGATATTGATATCCCCATAGAAGTGAGTGGCGATCGCTATCTATTACTAATGACTGACGGTGGTAACGCAGTTATCGAACTGGGAGGAGAACACAACAATGCTGCGTCTAAACTCATTAATATTACTCTTGCTCCCTACGCAGATTTAGCAGTATCTAATGTCACCTTTAATCCTGGTGGAACAATCATTGGTAATCCAGCAAGCGCTACAATTAGCTGGGCTGTAACTAACATTGGCACAGGTGCTGGCATCACATCCAAGTGGTACGATAGGGTGATTGCTAGCGTTGATGGTATTGTTGGGAACTCAGATGATGTCATCCTTGGAGAATTTGAATACAGCGGTGGCTTAGTTAAAGACGCATTTTACAATCAATCCAAGACAATTCAACTTCCCGCGAACTTTGAAGGGAAATATAAATTATTTGTAGCTACGGATGCGCCAGTTCGCGATAGTAATGGCAAAATCATCTACTCGGTATTTGAAAACGGACTGGAGACTAACAACATTGCTTCATCAGTGAATGACTTATTAGTCGCACGCAAACCGTATGCAGATTTAACAGTCACCAAAGTTGATACAGAAACCACGACAGCTTTAACAGGTAGATTCTTCAAGATAAATTGGGAAGTAGCAAATAACGGGATTGCTGCAACTGATAGTGCCTCTTGGTATGATACCGTGCAGCTAGCACGCCAAAATTCAGATGGCACACTTCAATTAATTCGCTCTCCTTACTATTTTGACCGCACGGGTATACTTTCAAACCAAAAAGATAAAAACACTTACACCCGCAGTCGTGATGTTTTCATCCCATATGATTTAGACGCAGGTACTTATTACTTTGTTGTCACCACAGGTAATAGCAATAATCCCTACGAATTTATCTACACTGACAACAATACTAAAGTTTCGGCACCTATTACTATCTCTAAGGGTAGTACACCTGATTTATATGTGAGTCGTGTGAGCACGGTACCAAATGCGCTGTCTGGTAGCCAGATTGATGTCACGTGGCAAGTCTTTAACTCGAATGTACTTGGTACTGGAGATGCAGGTGGTGCATGGTACGATTACCTTTACTTACGAAATATAACCACTGGAAGCACAATTGGTTTAGGAACATTTAAACAAGACAACGGGCTTCAGCCAGGAAAATTTTATACCCGCACCGAACAAGTAACCTTGGCAGACCGTCTCGAAGGAACCTATGAAGTCGTTGTTGAAACCAATATTGTTGTTGATAGAAACGGTAATCGAGGTGTTTACGAAGAAGCAAGTGCGCTAAATAACAACACCCTCAAATCAACTTCTAATATCACAGTTAGTCTCCCCACCCGTCCCGATCTGCGTGTCGAAACATTAAATGTCCCAACAACTGCGGTTGCTGCTGGTGGAACAGCTTCAGTAAGTTTTGAAATCAAAAACCTCTCACCAGTTGAAGCAAAAGGTAAATGGACTGATAATGTTTACCTATCCTTGGATGGTACGATTGATGGCAGTGATATTTTAATTGGTAGTTTCAACAACGATAGCGCCTTACCAGAACAAGGAAAATACAGCCATAACGTCACCAACTTCGTTATTCCCAAAGATTTTAGGGAAAAAGCGTATATTATTGTCCAAACTGATGCTGGTAACACCATCAATGAATATCCTCAAGATGGCAATAATATTAAAGTTGCCGAAATCAAAATAACATCGCTTCCTCCTGCTGACTTAGTAACAAGTAACGTCATTGCACCATTACAAGCATTTGCCGGTTCCACAATCAAAGTTAAATATAAAGTCAGTAACGAAGGAATAGGAGAAACCACACGCAGCCGTTGGACTGATTCGGTTTGGTTAACCCGTGGTTTAACTCGTCCTTCTCCTGTAAATATTAATGGTGGTTCCCAAGATATTCAACTTGCTAGCTTTACCCATACCGGAACACTACAAACTGTAAACGACTATAACGGTACAAAATTCTATGAGAATGAAGTAGAAGTTACCCTACCAACTATTTTGGAAGCCGGACAGTGGTACGTTACAGTTTGGGCGGATGCGTTGGATGATGTTTTTGAAGACACACAAGATATCAACGCCAATCCGAACGATCCTTATGAACTTGATAGCAACAACTATTCAAGTAGTAATCGCCTTGATGTCTTATTACCTTCCGCACCAGATTTACAAGTCACTCATGTAAATCCAACCTTGATAGCAACAGGCGGTCAACCATTTAAAGTCACTTGGAAAGTTGAAAATAAGGGTAATGTAGCTATAACTTCGGGGGCTTGGTACGATACAGTGTACATCACTGACGCCCCAACTTTAGAAACATCAAAAGTTATATGGAATTTGGGAAGTGTTGAACGCCGGACACAGCTACAAGCATTTGGAGGAAGTTACACGGGAGAATTAGAAACTTCACTTGCTCCTGGTGTAAGTGGTAAGTATGTCATCGTTAAAACCAACTCCTATGGACAAGTATGGGAAGGTTCTTATGGTAATAACAATACTTTTAACGCAGCGACAAATGTAACTTCCACACCCGCTGATTTTGTCATCAGTAATATCCAGACATTCACCCCAAATTATTCTGGCGACCCCACAACTATAGAGTGGACAGTGAGAAATGATGGTGCCGGTGTTTGGTCGGATACTAGATACTGGTACGATGAAGTCTGGATTTCTCAGAGCAGTACCTTTGATAACAGTGCAAGAAGGTTGGGATTATTTGCACAAAACTTACCAAATGGTGGTTTAGCTAGCGGTCAATCCTACACTCAAAGGCAAACTGTAGTATTGCCTGCAGGAATTAAAGACAATTACTATATCCACGTCTTTACTAACCAAAGCATTGCAGAACCTCAGTACAGTGGTGGTGTACCAACTAGTGGAGGTGACAACTATTGGACGCGTGTACGTTATACTACCAGTGCTTACGAAGACACAAGGAACAACTACAATAAAGCTGTCATCCCAGTCATTTTCCGCGAAGCTGATTTAGATATTAGCAACATTACAGTTGAACCACCCCAACCAGGTGTTAATCCCAAATCTGGTGAAACAATTAAGGTCACTTGGCAAGTTTCTAATATCGGAGACCGCGACACTCGCGAGAGGGAATGGTTCGATCGCGTTTATCTCTCACTCGGGGATAATAGCTTAGATAGCAAAGATCTTTTCCTTGGTGAATACAAACGTACCACTGGCTTACAGAAAGGTGATTCTTACACCCAAACTCAACAATTTGTCTTGCCAGATAATATCTCTGGTAATTACAAAGTTATAGTCTTCACCGACTCTAACTATACATATGCACCCTATCGCGATGATAACCTGAATTTTGAATGGTATCTAAATCGGGAATTTGCACGCGTACCCGAATTCGATAAGGAAGATAATAACCAAGACTTTGTTGACTTAATTATTGACTCGACAATATCACCGGATCTACAAGTTACTGCACTTAAAACCCAAGAAACTGGAATTGCAGGGCAAAAACTCAACGTTGAATACACTGTCACCAACGTTAGTGTTGGAACAACACCACCACGCCAAGGCAATTGGACAGATTTAGTATACCTGTCTCGCGACCAAAAACTTGATTTAGTTGCAGACCGCTATCTTGGTTATATATCCCATACAGGTGGGTTGGATGCTAATGGAAGCTATACCAAGACCCAAACCTTTGACTTACCTATTGACCTAGATGGTTCGTATTACGTCTTTGTTGTCACCGACCCACAAACAAATAGTGCCCGTGGAGTAGTGTATGAGGGTAGTAACGAAGGTAATAACAGTCTCTACAGCGATAAACCTTTAATTATCCGTCGTCCAGACCCAGTAGATTTAGAAGTAGATACCTTAACTAATACTATTACCGTTCCAAGTAATAGCAAGGTTGGAGAAACACTCAATAATATCAAGTGGACGGTTAAAAATAACAGTGCTTACAGCATTACTGGCGAATGGAGTGATGCAGTATATCTCAGCAAAGATGGGACATGGGATATTGGTGACCGCTTAGTTGGACGTAAAATCTTTAGGGGAACACTTGCGGGTAATAATGTTACCGATGGCAGTAATAGTTATTCACTCGAATTAAATCTATCTGACAATATTCTGCTACCAGGTGTAACACCAGGTGACTACCGCATTATTGTTCGCACCGATGTTTACAATGAAGTCTATGAAGGTGTCAACGGTGGGGAAACCAACAACCTGAAAGCAAGTGCAGACACTTTCAAAGTCAATGCAGAAGAAATAAAACTTAATATTGCCAAATCTACAACTTTACGCAAACAGCAAGAAAGGTTGTTTGAACTGGATATCACCGAAGTCGGTCAAACGATTCGCATCACAACCGATGGTACCGAAGGAACAGGAAACGAAATTTATATAGGTTTTGGAGAAGCACCGACCAGCACCAAATACACAAGCGTCTCTACAGGAGCAATTGGTTCTGAGCAAAGTGCGATTATTTCCAATACCAGACCGGGTAAATACTATATATTAGTGCGTGGAATTGAAGGTAGTGATGCACCAGTCACTGTCAATGCAGTTGTACTACCATTTAGTGTCACCGACATTGCAACAGACAGAGGTGGTGATAGCCGTTACGTTACCACTACAATTACAGGTGCCCAATTTGACGATAAAACTTTTGTCAAATTGGTTCGTCCCGGTATTGGTGAATTCCTGGCATCTAATATCAAAGTAATTGATAGCACCACAATTAAAGCTGTCTTCGACCTGACAAATGCACCACATGGATTATATGATGTCAAGGTTAGCAAAACCAGCGTCGGTCAAACGCAAGAAGCGACTTTACCTTACCGTTATTTAGTTGAGCGTGCAATAGAAACCGATGTTACGGTAGGGTTGGGTGGACCTAATATACTGGCACCAGGAGAAACTGGTACGTATAGAGTATCGGTACAAAGTCTAACTAATATAGATACTCCTTACGTTCACTTTAGTTTTGGTATTCCCGAACTTGGTGACAATCCATTGTTAGAAATACCCTACGTTAAATTCACTTCCAACTTACGGGGAGAACCCGATCGCAATCCTGATGGTAAACTTGATGATGTACCTTGGGCAGAAATCGTATCAGATGTCAACTTAAATTTTTCCAATCTGTCCAAACGTTCTCTGGAAGCGACATCACTTTCTTTTTGCAGTGACAGCTTTTCCATTTCTAATTGCAGAATCTTGCGGTCGATTTCGTCAAGTTCTTCGGGTTTGGAGGTAATCTCCATCTTCAGTCTCGCTGCTGCTTCATCTACTAAGTCAATGGCTTTGTCTGGTAAGAAGCGATCGCTAATGTAACGGTTTGATAGGGTTGCTGCTGCTACTAAAGAACTATCGGAAATTTTCACCCCGTGGTGAACTTCATACCGTTCTTTCAAACCGCGCAAAATAGAAATGGTATCTTCCACGCTAGGCTGGTCTACATAAACCTGTTGGAAGCGTCTTTCTAAAGCCGCGTCTTTTTCAATATACTTGCGGTATTCGTCTAGGGTTGTTGCACCAATACACCGGAGTTCGCCTCGTGCCAACATAGGCTTTAACAAGTTACCCGCGTCCATCGCGCCTTGGGTTGCACCAGCGCCGACAACCGTATGAATTTCATCTATAAATAGAACTATATTGCCGTTAGACTCGGTAACTTCTTTTAATACTGCTTTTAGACGTTCTTCAAATTCACCCCGGAACTTTGCTCCCGCAATCAAAGCACCCATATCTAAAGCTATGAGTTGGCGGTCTTTGAGGGACTGGGGGACATCACCAGCAATAATACGCTGTGCCAATCCTTCTGCGATCGCTGTTTTACCAACCCCCGGTTCTCCAATCAAGACGGGGTTATTTTTGGTGCGGCGTGACAAAATTTGAATGGTGCGGCGAATTTCATCGTCACGTCCAATCACTGGATCGAGTTTACCTTGACGGGCTGCTTGTGTGAGGTCGCGCCCGTATTTTTCCAGTGCTTGGTATTTACCTTCTGGATTTTGGTCGGTCACTTTCTGATTCCCACGAATTTGTTTAACAATATTTTTTAGCTTTCCTTCGTCCAGTCCAAATTCTTGGAGTAAACCTTTACCAAAGCGGTCATCTTTAGCATAAGCCAGTAATAGGTGCTCGATTGAGATATACTCGTCTTGGAACTCCTTGCGATACCCATCTGCTCGGTCAAGAAGTGTATCTAAGCTGCGTCCCAGGTAGACTGAACTGCTGCTGCCAGACACCTTGGGCTGGCGTTGGATGAATTGTTCGGTGCGATCGCGCAGTTTTTGCTGGTTAACACCGGCTTTTGTGAAAACACCGTTGGCTAGTCCTTCCTGATCCAACAGTGCTTTCATCAGGTGTTCGCTTTCTATCTGCTGTTGTTGATACTGTTTGGCAATATCTGGAGTATGCGCGATTGCTTCCCAAGCTTTTTCTGTAAATTGGTTTGGATTAGTAGGTTGCATAGGCTTTTTTCCAGGAAAGAACTACTCTAAGCTTGCATTTAATTTGCAAGAAGTGCAGATAGAACAAACAATATTAACTATATTTTTGTTCTTATACAGCCATTTTAAAAACAGGGGGGTCAGTCGCTGGATCGGACTTCACGTCTTTCCAAAGTGGTATTACCGCCCTGCAAACACTCCAACCTTCGCGCCTTGCTCTTATGCCCCCAGCCAAGAACCCCAGTCAGCCAAAACAAAATTACCTACTTGCCGCCCTGCCTCCTTCTGAATATCAACGCCTTGCCCCTCACCTAGAACTTATTGAACTGCTGTCTCATCAAATCTTGTATGAGGCACACGAACCCATCAAACATATCTATTTTCCCAACTCCGGAGTCATTTCATTAGTCAATACTATGGAAAATGGCTCAACAATTGAAGTTGGCGTGGTGAGTTCTGAAGGGATAGTTGGTCTTGCCGGGATTTTAGGTCGTAATATTGCGATATATCAAGCGCAAGTACAGATTCCCGGTGATGCTATGCGGATAGATGCAAAGATACTGAAAACCGAATTTCATCAGCCAGGAGTGCTGCAAACACTCCTGCTGCGCTACTGTCAAATGTTCCTCACCCAAGTTTCACAATCAGCAGCTTGCAATCGCTTCCATACCGTAGAAGAACGGCTTGCCCGGTGGCTATTGTTAATTCAGGATTTAGTAGGCTCAGAAGAGCTACCCCTGACTCACGAATTTCTCGCCAATATGCTAGGTAGCCGACGTTCCGGCGTAACGGTAGCTGCAGGCACTCTTCAAAAGGCAGGGATGCTCCGCTATAGCCGTGGCAAAATTACTATTGTGAATCGAGAAGCTTTAGAAGCAACCACCTGCGAGTGCTATGGGGTTATCTCTCAAGAAATTGCCTGGTTACTGGGTAATAAATCGCCAGCTTAATTTAGGATCGATCTGTTGTAAGTTGTTACTTCTGTCTGAAGCCGTACAGACACCAATGTTAAGTTTCCTTATACTGAATAAGATTCTCAGTTGCCAACCGCTACCCACTGCTTTTCACAGTGAAAACCCATATGTTAAAACTCATCTTGACCAATAGCAGGCATTGGTGTACTGCCCTATGCCTTCTATTACAGACTCACCAGGGGTTTGTCACCTAGAACATCGATTGTAAAAAGCTATTTTTTCCCCAACTCATGACCAGTATTGTTAAGCGTATATTAATTTGTGATGATATTGCCGAGCACTCTTATCTTCTCCAAGCATTTTTACAAACAGATAATTGGGAGATTGAGGTTGCTGGTTCTGGTCCTGCAGTACTCGCCAAGATTGAAACCGACTCTAACCCCCCAGATTTGTTGATTTTAGACGTGATGATGCCAGAAATGGATGGGTACGAAGTTGTGCGGCATATCAGACGCTTAGATAAATTTCAATCTCTTCCTATTTTGCTAGTGACAGGGCTCGATGAAAACTATCTCAAGAAAAGTTGCAATGTGAAAGTTGATGGATTTATCCAAAAACCTATTGATGCTAATGCAGTCATTGCCCGAGTGCAGGCAATTTTAAATCAAGGTGAGGATAATGAGATAGGTGAAAGCTTTAACAGAAATTAAACTAATAAATAGAAAAATAGTGTGCGATCGCATCACAAATAAATTTTTTTCAGCGATAAAAATTACAAAATATTGAGCAAATTAATATAAATTTGCATCAATACTGCCAATTCTTTATAAGCAAAGAAAATATTGTAGGGTGGGCACTGCCCACCGGCATCAAATTAGGCACTGCCCACTACCATCACATTTGCAAAACCTATCCTAACCAACCCCCAATTACACAAATCAAATAGTCGTGCCATTGTGTCAAGAATCTATTAATTAAGGGAATTAAAATGGACTTAAACAGAATAAATATAGACGAATTTGCTCAGCAGGCAAAGGCAATGCACAACCGATTAAGAGATTTGTATGAAATTGTCAGTGCCACGGCGATACAAAATACAGTGCCGCAAACTTTCATGGAACTCAGTTATGCCTCAGAAATCATCAAGATAGCTGCAGAAGAACTATCCCAGCAAAATGAGGAACTGATACAAACAAGAAATTTAATTGAAGCGCAACGTCAACGTTACCAGGATTTATTTGACGGCGCACCCAATGCTTATTTGGTAACTGATACTATTGGCATAATTCAAGAAGCTAACCGTGCTGCTGCTAAATTGTTCAATGTTTCACAGAAGTATTTAGTAGGGAAGCCAATAATTAATTACGTGGCACTAGAGAACCGTCCAAGCTTTCGCAACTACCTTCTCCAGATTAACCGAGGAAACAGGGTAACAGAGTTAAAAATAAGCTTGCAAAAAAGTAATAGAGAGTTGTTTGAGGCTACTACAAAAATCGGATTTATTTGCAATCAACACGGCAAGCCAATAGGAATACGCTGGTTAATACGTGAGATTGTTGAGAGTAAGCAAGCAGAATTATTGCCTTTTGACAATGGTGAAAATTTCTACCAGAATCGCTCTTTGTATAAATATACTAGAGGAGAGGGTATACCCCTCAATTCCTTATCAATTTGGTATGTTCACCAAGGTGTAGTGAAGCTTACTACAACATCTGAAACAGGTGAAGAAATGTTAGTAGGGTTAGCAAAAGAGGAAATGGTTTTTGGTTCTAGTATGACTTCCCTAAATACTTATCAAGCAATAGCTCTTACAAATGTTGAATTAGTCTCAATTAACCTAGCAGAAATCAAAGCTTCACCTCAATTGAGCCTTGCTCTTTTACCAAAAATTACTCAGCGGTTACGACAAACAGAATTTTTCTTAGTTAATTCTAGTAGAAGACAGGTACAAGACCGTTTTTATCACCTGTTACAACTGTTAAAACAAGAAATTGGTCAACCCGTAGCCGAGGGAACTCGCTTAAGTGTTCGCCTCACTCATGAAGAGCTTGCCAGTGCCTGCTGTACAACCAGAGTCACAATTACACGATTGATAAGCAAATTACAACAACAAGGTAAAATTAGTTATGACTCAAAAAATCACATCATTTTAAATGATAAGTAAGTCGGTAAGAAAAAACGTAACTGGTGAGGTTGTCCTTAGTTATTTGTCATTGGGAACCACTGCGTTGCAGGGATTTCCCCGTTGTAGCAAGTGGCGTTCATTAGTAAGGTTTCCGATGCATTTACATTTTGTAACATATTTGTGTTTATTTACGCCGACTTACTTATATATAAAGGTTGTCATCTGTTATTTGTCTTGAGTAAGGTGTAATATGAAGCCTGATTGAACAGTTACTTCTTGTAGATTGACAGTAGCTTGACTAAAACGGAATACAACCCAACACAATCCGTTAGGCTTAGTTGGATTTTACTTCGTGAACCTGACCTACAGATAATAAGTGTTCAACCGAGCTTGATATTTGCTACAACCCTAATTATTAAAAATTTAGGGTTCAAAGGTATATGCTAGCTAGCGGTTTTTATCGGTGTATTTATCTAAATGAAAATTTAATATAATCTTCAACTTCCGTTCTACTTTCTCTAGAAAGAAAACAGTTCTGCAAAAATCCCGCCCAAGGCTGATATACAAAAAGTATTCGTTTAACGTGGGCTTTTGCCCATCTCTTGACACTCCCCGCCCTAAAGGATAACGCTCGCGAATAGGGAGTTTACACCTCTGATTGCACGACAAACCTTATATAGAGACGCACCATGATGTAGAGACACGCTGTTTGAAGCGTCTCTACAATGAAATAATTTGTTCGTAGTTGCGCTTCAGCGCATGCATCGTAACGACAAACCTAGTGTAAGCCTTTGACTTTGTGTCCCTTAAAACAGTCGATGTGCTCAACGCCTTACGGCATCTTAGGTGAGGACACATATCTAGGCTTTATATTCCTGGGTACAGCGTTTGGTAGTGCTCAACGCCTTACGGCATCTTAGGTGAGGACACTGCATTTAATTCTGACTTCATCCCAATGCAAAGACAGTGCTCAACGCCTTACGGCATCTTAGGTGAGGACACGGCGACCGTTGAAAGCCTTATCAGAACTTGGCTCTCAACCAATATTACAAGCACCTGTTGAAAAATCCCACTATTGCTCAAAAATTGACGGTTTGCAAGCACCTAACAAAGTTCTAAAAATCCTCAAAGTCTTTAATTGTCAAGGTTCTGAGCTATAATCGCCTTTTATTGTACTTCACACTCACAGGTGCTTGCATCAGACGATGAGATACGGTTCCTGCACGTGAGACCATGCACCAGGTCGATTGTATTTATGGATCTCTTCAAGGCAGCGATTACTAAGTCGCAGAAAGAGAATAGCGTCTTCAGTTGCGAGTATCTTTTCCAGTTCCCAACGTAATTTTTCGCGGCTGCGCTGATTGAGCCAACAGCGAAATATTGAGTACTGTATCCTCTCGCCGTAACCTTCTAACAATTTGTAGGCTTTACGCCAGCGTTTTGGACACCGAATATCGTAGCAAATCAAGTAACAGTTTTTCAATTCAGCCATTGTCACCTCACCGCAATATTAATTGAGCAAACAAACCGCCTTCGCCAGACCACTCCTTTTCCAGAAGCCGAACTTCTAGTTCCATCAAACGGCGGTAGGTTAGGGAATAACCTGTAATTGGATGTTTCCAAGTTTCTTGTTTTCTTCGTTCATACAACTCAACAAACTTGCGCTTACCAGTTTCGCTTAACCATACCTGTTCTCCTCGGACTTCAAAATCTGCTTGTACATCCCATTGACCGCGATTGATTGATGCCATAATCGCCATATCAACTAAGGGGACTCGAAAAATTTCTATCAAATCTAGTGCTAGTGGTGCAGCTTGAGAACGAGGTTGGTGGTAAAAACCGAATGCGGGTTCTAATCCTACAGTTAAAATAGCGTTCATTACGTCTTTCATTAGCAAGGCATAACCAAAACCCAAAAGGGAATTAAACCTATCTTTTGGTGGGCGACGATTGCGATCGCTAAATCGCAGTTCTTGGGGAATGTCTTGTGAATAGCTTTGTTCAAAGTGTCTGAAACTGACGCAAAGCCATAAGTGGATAATGAAACTGCTTTTTGTTCTTGCCAAACTACACAGCAACGAGGGTTGGTTATCGGGTTCGTCCTCAAGTTTTTGGCGACTAATTGTACCAGTTGCCTTTTCTTTCAGTTCTTCTCTGTGTTCACCGACTGTTCCTACAATCGTATTGATTTCGTAAGCTTTCAGGAATATATTTAGACACAACAATTTAAGAGGATGTTTGTAAGTCTATTTGATGACTTGCCTGAACGACTGGAAGTCAGGATTACACAGACGAAACCCGCCCGTGCAAGATGAAAAATTTGAAACATCCTCTAAGGAGTCGGCACATGATGTCCTCGCCAACGAAGTAACACAGCAGCTTGGGCTTTACAAAGCATAAAAAGGTCAGCTTCGTGACGTAGTGTTATGAGTTCCAATTTTTCTGCGTCTGTAATATTACCACTAGAATTACGCAAGAGCAGAAAGTTGTATCGCTCCATTTCGTCTGCTGTTTTACAACTGCGAACCATTTGCCATAGACTATTGTCATCTAGTTTATCTAAAGCTGCCAGATCCGCTTGGAATTCCTCTGGTACATCATCCCATTCTGGAGGACTACCTACAGACAAAGCATGAATGATAACTTCTTCAATTGGGCGACGTTGCGCGTGGGCAGTATTGACTAAACGCTGATAGAGTATTTCTGGAATTTGAAGAGTAATTGTTTCTGTTGCCATTATTCAATTCCCTACCCATGCCTTGATAAAACCGTTTCAATTTTAGCGTAGGTTAGTTCCCAAAATCGCATATGACTTATTGGTGCAACATGACTACTAATGTGACCCTAAGTACAACGTAATAATACCTCTTTCCAAGTGTAGTTTACACTGCAAATAGAATTTGGACAGATTTTTTAGAAAACTGATTTTTTGGCAAATATTATAAGTACAGAACAAATCATTGAGGAAGAGCAATCGTCATGACCATTATTACTGCCAAATGGACGGTTGACGAGTATCACCGCATGATTGAGGCTGGTATAAACTTTTGTTACCAAGCAACAGCCAAACCATCAGTGCGAGGTTCACTAGCAGCAATCAGCACTTGATTGTGCTTGCTGATAATTTGACCGCGACCAAAAAACTCTGGTGGGCTTGGTACGATCTCGTGACCCCGCTGTTGCAGTTCTTCTACTATCTTGGACGCTACAGTTTGCTCTACAAGAACTGTGGAACCCTTGACAAATTGCCACCTAGGGGCATCCAAAGCGGATTGGGGATTCAGACCATAATCAACCATGTTAACCACAACTTGCAAATGTCCCTGCGGTTGCATCTCTCCGCCCATCACTCCAAATGGGCCAATTGGTTGGTTATCTTGAGTGAGAAAGCCGGGAATAATTGTGTGTAGGGAGCGTTTTCCTGGTGCTATTTGATTGGGATGTCCCTGCTCTAAGGTAAAACTACACCCCCGATTTTGCAGCGCAATCCCAGTACCAGCCGGAAGAACCCCACTACCAAAGCCCAGGTAATTGGATTGGATAAAGGAAACCATCAATTCACTATCAGCCGCAGCTAGATAGACAGTTCCTCCTTTTGGCAATCCGAAATTTGCGATCGCAATTGCTTTGTCTCCAATCAAAGAGCGGCGGGATGCTGCATAATCCAAAGAGAGAAGTTGCGACACGGGCACTTCTAGAAAACGCTCATCAGCAATATATCTATATAAATCGGCAAAGGCAAGTTTCATTGCCTCAATCTGTAAATGGTAGCTTTGAGATGATTCCCGTTTGATTTTGGATAAATCAAAGCCTGAGAGGATGTTCAAAGCCATTAATGTGGCAATACCTTGGGTGTTGGGTGGCAGTTCCCAAACTGTAAACCCTCTATAGTTGGCTGAAATTGGTGTCACCCAATCGGCTTGATGCTGAGCTAAGTCACTTGCTGTTATTGCTTTCAGCCCTGCGAACTGTTCTAATTTTAAACTTTGCGGGCTTTTCCCAGAAGCATTTAAGCCATGCAGTTTCCCATCCCACACTATGGCAAATGCATCTGAACCAATACCGTTGGAAGTAGGTTCGACTACTGTCAGAGCAATAGCACTTGCAACAGCCGCATCCACAGCGTTACCCCCTGCCCATAACATCTCCATTCCAGCCAAGGCAGCTAAGGGTTGACTTGTTGCAACCGCACCGCGAGTCCCCATAATGACTCGTCGGGTACTTGAGTAGGGGTAGTTGTTCAGGTTTGCCGATCGCAAGGACAATTTGACCTTTTCTTTTCTTTTTAAATTCTTATTGTAAATTCCCATACTGATTTTTGGCGGTACTGTAGCTAATATTTTTTACAATTTGTTACCACCATTTTTATTTTCCCTAAATTCAAGCAAATCCTTGTCTCAGGAATAAATGTCACTGGCTGCTGTGTCTTTCTATTACGTGGTTGTGTTTGTAATTTCCTATACGCTATTTTCCGGGTTAACAAAATAGCGATCGCTTTTGAGGCGAAACCCGAACAAAAAAAAGTGCATAAGTTCACTTCATTTGCACCGATAAATATATGGAAGAAAAAAAGTAAGCCTAAAGTACAGATGTATTTCTGGTTAACTTACTTCCCATTCATTATTAGTTAACACATACTTTCATGCACTTAATTAAGTGCAATAACAGGTTACACATTTACCACTGGCAGGAGAAAAAAGATTATGGCATCTCAGAATCTACAGCTGTTACAAGAAGAACTGCAGCAAGAATTTTTGGAGAGTATAAAAAACTCTAAGTTATCCGAGGTTCTTGTCAAATATGGTATAGAAGGGCATCATGTTCTTCAAGTTAAGTGTATGCTCGATCTTGATAAAGTTAACTTTACAGATTCTACTAAAGATAAAGAATTCAAGGAATTTATCCAATCAACTCGCAGCGAGTCAATCATACCAGTGGCAGAAAGAGGAATATGTACAACTTGTGATTGGATGCATTGCGATTAAAAGGCAACAGGGAACTCTGAACTCCGAACAGACTGTAACATATGGGGATTTAAACCCCAACCTACACGGCGAACTTATAGAAGATGGGGTTTTAGACTCCTCTAAAACAGGGAACACCGAACAGTCTCACATGAATGCTTTTACTTCGTAAAAGCATCCCTGTTAAGAGTTCCCTTCTTCAATAACCTTTCTCAATCTACCTACTTAATTATCCTAATAAGCAATAGGAAGTATTCCACTAAGCCATTGTTTGATTAGGATAAGCAAATTCTGTAATTCTTTATAGCTGAGGCTAGTGGGCTGGTTTATTCCTTAATCTAGCCTACTAAATATTTCGTTACATCAGTTATGATAAGTAAGTCGGCGTAAATAATCATAACTGATTTGTAGTTGGGACATATGTGAAGACAGCACTACTACGAGCCACATCCAAAGATTTTACTTTTCGCTACATAGTTTGGTTTTTTCTCGCCGAATTACTTAATATATTTCATCAAAGCGGTTATAAATTTTTCACAAATGATTTAGGATTACTATAGGTACAACGTTACCTTGTTTAATAGCTGCTACTTTATAGTGGGGTGAAATGTCCGGGACGAATTATTGTTGGGGAGCGTTTAAAGCGCTAGGAGTTGCAATAGGTGGTTTAGTAGCTTGCTCTGCCGATTTTGCTATTGCCCAAATTACTCCGGATGCTACTCTACCTAATAACTCTCGTGTTACAACACAAGATAATCTAAAGATTATAGAAGGTGGAACCCGATCTGGAAACAATTTGTTCCACAGTTTTGAACAATTTTCTGTTCCTAATGGAACTACAGCTTACTTTAACAATTCTGCAGATATTCAGAATATTATTAGCCGGATCACAGGTAACTCTATTTCTAACATTGATGGTACTATTAGTGCTAACTCTACAGCCAACCTATTTCTGATTAATCCCAATGGAATTATTTTTGGTTCTCGTGCTTCGTTAAAAATCGGTGGTTCATTCGTTGCAAGTACGGCAAACAGTCTTAACTTTGCCGATGGGACAAAGTTTAGTGCCACAATTCCCCAAAGCACGTCTCTGCTGACAGTCAGTGTTCCTACTGGGTTGCAATTTGGAGCAACCGCAGCGGCCATCCGCAATCAATCCCAAGCCAGTTCAAATAACGCAATCAGTAACTCTGCAACCCCCGTTGGTCTGCAGGTACAACCAGGTAAAACCTTGGCACTTGTGGGCGGTGATGTAACATTAGAGGGCGGAAATTTAACAGCAAGGTCAGGGCGAATAGAGCTAGGAAGTGTTGCTGCTAATAATCTGGTTAGCTTAAATCAAACAAATCAAGGTTGGGTCTTAGGATATGAAGGTGTTCAAAATTTCCAAAACATTCAATTAAGTGAACGAACTGTTGATGGCTCTAAGATTTACTCTACTGTAAATACCAGTGGCGAAGGAGATGGCAGCATTCAGATACAAGGCAACCAAATAGTACTTCGTGAATCTTCAAGGATTTTAGCTAGAACCATGGGTTCCATGCCTGGAGGCAACGTGGCAGTGAATGCCTCAGAATCCTTGGAAATGATAGGTCCTGGAACTTTATTGCAAACCGCAACTGGTAATACTGGACAGAGCGGAAACATAATTATTGTCACGAGGAAGTTCATTGTTCGCAATGGAGCGCAAGTATCAACTTCGACTCGAGGCGCGGGTACCGGAGGGCAATTGCTCGTGACAGCTTCAGAGTCTGTGGAGTTGAGTGGTAGTTATACCGCTCCAAATATGACTCAGAGAAGTGGATTGTTTAGCGAAACTATTTCTGCCGCGAAGGCAGGTGACATAACGATCAATACTAGGAGGTTGTATGTTCAAGACGGGGCAATTGTCTCAACAGCATCTAGTGGAGAAATAAATACGCAATTTACTCCACGGCTTTTTACACCAGGGACAGGAAAAGGAGGGAATTTGACTGTAAACGCCTCCGAGTCTGTAGAGTTAGCTGGAATGACACCAACAGGTCTTCCCAGTCGCTTATCAGCCTCTACTCAAGGTTCGGGGGATGCTGGAAACTTAACCTTGACTGCAAACCAACTTATTGTACGTGATGGGGCTGCAATAACTGTCAGTAGTGAAGTCCCAAACAATGTTAATTACCTAGGGGATAGAAGCAATCTTGGGAGAGCCGGTGAACTCAATATAACCGCTCGCTCTATACTTCTAGACAATCAGGGAAAACTATCATCTGAAACTGACACGGGTCAAGGCGGGAATATTTCGCTACAATTGCAAGACTTATTACTAATGCTCCGCAACAGTCAAATCTCCACTAACGCTGGTAAGGTACAGTCTATTGGCAATGGCGGTAATATTTTCATCAATGTTCCCAATGGTTTCATCGTCGCCAAACCCACGGAAAACAGTGATATCACTGCCAATGCTTTTACCGGTTCTGGTGGCAAAGTCCAAATCAATGCCACTGGGATTTTTGGTCTTGTACCGCGCAGTCGAGATGAATTGGCAAGGCTATTGAAAGTTAACGACCCTTCTGAGTTAGACCCCCAACGCCTACGAACAAGTGACATCACGGCAATTTCTCAAACTAACCCCAATTTAAGTGGTGTAGTCAGTATCAATACACCCGATCTCGATCCCACTTCGGGATTTATTAATTTACCAGTAGAACCAAATGAACCAAAATTAGCTTCTGCTTGCTCTCCTCGTGGCGCTCAAAATGAAAGCGAATTCATTATTACCGGACGTGGTGGTTTGCCACCTAACCCTAGAGAAAGTCTCAGAAATCATTCTGTGAGAGTAGGGTGGGTATCGCTTCCAGAGAAAATGGGGACGCTAGGACTTGAAGACACGGGGAATGGAGAAAAATTCTCTGCATCTGCTGCTACCGCATCCTCAATTGTAGAGGCACAGGGATGGGTTGTGGATGGCAATGGCGACATTACCTTGGTTGCTTCTGCACCAACAACTACGCCTCACAGTTCCTGGTTCAATGCTGCATCTTGCAATTTTTAGGTCGTCCTTTGTCATTTGTGATTCGTCATTTGCAAGGTTTATGGCGGTACTGAGAGTTAGCCGTTATAACTTGTTCATTTTTTTATAAATTTCTGGAATTGGTTTTCTCGCAAAGTTCCTTATAAATTCATTGATATAGACCCTACGGGAATGGCGCAAATGGGATTTAATCCCCGCTGGACAATTGAAGCCCCGATTTGTGGTATGGATGAGCAATTTATGGCACACATACGCCAAGATTTATTGGCAAACGGAGTTAGCAGGGCTTCATCTCACCGCTATATTGCTGAGTTGGGGAGAGTGGTGAAAGCTTCCAATCAGTCTGAGTAAGCTCAAAGATGGTTCTTGCTTTTTGGCGATCGCTTGTGACATACTCAAATATAATACGGTTAGTCGGTAGACTTACAGACGTATTAAAATCAACTCGAAAATTGGGTGCGTTGATAAGCTTTTAACCTTAACAGATGGCTGTAAACTAGGAATTCACAATGCTAAAAGACGCTCAAGGACTTGAAGTTACAACAGACTCCAAAAAACGATCGCAGCCATTAACGGTTTCATAGAACAAGCCCTAAGTTATGGTAAGGATGCTGAAGCTTGCCTCTTACAAGGAGTTGCAGCAGATCCAACCTGTGCGCTTGTTCGTGCTTACGCAGCTGCTCATTACCTCTCTCAGGAAAACGCAACCGCAACCAAGCAAGCCATACACCATTTGCGCTTAGCCCAACAGCATATAGCAAAAGTGACTGAGCGAGAGCAGTTATACATTCAAGCAATTGCAGCTTGGGCAGCAGGAGCAATTGACATATCGATCGCACTACACGAGGAAATTACCCAAGAGTTTCCTCGGGATTTGATTTCAGTTCAACAAGGGCAGTATCACTGTTTCTACTTAGGAGACAAAGAGAGATTTCTCAAAATTGCTCAAAAAGTTCTTAAAGAGAATCGAGACAATCATTACCTGTATGGAATGGTGGCATTTGGTTTTGAACAATGTCATAAGCTTGCGGAAGCAGAAGCATTGGCTCGGCTAGCAACTACCATAAATCGTCATGACCCTTGGGCACATCACGCCATTGCCCATGTGATGGAAACTCAAGGACGAGTGAATCAGGGTATCGCTTGGATGGAAAGTCATGCAGACACCTGGGAAAACTGCAACTCCATGCTCTACACCCACAATTGGTGGCATATAGCGCTTTACTACCTGGAACAACGTGACAAAGAAAAAGTATTGAACCTCTATGATACTCATGTTTGGGGTCGCGCCCAAAAAAACTCTCCTAAAGACCAAGTCGGAGCGATCGCACTCCTATTAAGGTTGGAGTTATGCGGATTTCAAGTGGGGGAACGGTGGAAAGAATTAAGCGGTTATCTTTTCCCCCGCCTCTACGAACACGCATTACCCTTTCAAGACTTACATTACGTTTACGCACTTGCAAAAGCAGGACGTAGTGAATGGTTAATCCAAATGCAGCAGAGTATGGAGAAACAGGTTGCCACCGCAAACTCATACTTGCGTCAGCACTGGTTTGAAGTTGCCATTCCAGCTGCTAGAGGTATGGTTGCCCACGCTACTGGTGATTGGTCAACAGCTTCCACTATACTAAAACCGCTTCTACCACAACTCTATAAGATTGGTGGTAGCCATGCTCAACGGGTTATGTTTGAAAGGGTTTATCGGGATGCTCTTTTGCAAACGGAAAACAGAAGTGTAACTCATTACACGGTTGCCCGCTAGGTTGGAAACGGATACAGCGTCATTTCAGTGGCAGCTCTTGCCAAACACTATTGTAAATTTCCGCTAGTTCCCTATATTCTTCCAACGCCAAAACAGCAAAACGCTGAACTCCCACTCGTTCCATAGCGGCTTGTAGTTCTGCATCTGGGTGAAGTAAAGCCAGTTGAAGTTGCTGGATTGGGGATTCACCGAGATGCTGAGCCACGACTAAAGGCGGCATGGGGGAGGGTCCGAGCACTTCTACAACTCGCAAACGATGGGATAATTCTGGGAATTCCCGCAGTTCTTGCTCTAACACAACACTATCAATTGCAGCGCAGTCACAACGTCCGTTCACTACCCATTCAATCGAACGCTGGTGAGAACCAGATTGGATTGCCTGACTAAAAAAGTTTTTGGCATAACCGCACCGGATTAAGCGATCGCACAGCAAATTATACCCACTGTTTGAGCCTGGGTCATTGTAACAAAAACGTTTGAGCCGCAAATCTTCAAACTTTTCTAGAGGACTGGTAGCATTCACAATGACGTCTGAAAAGTAAATAGGACGGTTTTGATAGCGTGGTGCTTTCATAACGGGAGCAACCAACACCTGCAACTGGTTTGGTACAACCTGGCAATACCTAATCAACGGTAATCCACAGATGAATGCCAGGTCTAATCGGTCTTCCATCAGCAGGGGATCGTGCAGTGGGTCGCATTCTCCCTGGAAAAGTTGGGTTTCAACTCCCAAGATACGACCCGTATAATCGACAACTGCTTTATAGAAATGGAACCAATTAGGAGCTAGATATGAGACAGCTCTTAGCATAATTCATTCAATCACTTGCGGCTGAAGGTCGTCCACTCACCTTCTTCAACACTAGAGTGTACTACAACTTGTAGCAAGCGACGGCAAGACCAATAAATTTGCAAAAAAATCAGACTTATCAAAGTTAGCAGGGCAATTATCAAAACTGTCCCGTATGCCTTGGTATGCCACCAAAGTTTCATAACCAATGCTGCACCAAGCTGTATGGGCTGCCAAAAGCGGTGAGTTAGCCTTTCTGAATTTTGACTGCTTACAACTAAGGACGTTGCTCTACGGTGCTGTGCTACTGTCATTTTGACGACTCCTTTAACCCTCACACTGGGCTCTTCTCAAAAATACGGTATTCCGATGATGTTACTGTTATTTATAGGCAATATTGCATAGCTTACTAAAAAAAGCAAGGCATGAAAGCAAATTGTCCTGTTATACTCATAATTGTTCTTGTCTAGAAATCGAACACTTCCCTTCTCTCTCCTTTCTGTTGTTAGAGAAAAAGTGGGAGATAGGGTATCAAACTGTAACGCAATACACAGAGAGCCGCCATAGGTAAAAGTTACCTTTACAAGAAAGGCAGAGGGCAGAGGGCAGAAGGAGGCAAAAGTAAAAAAGGTAACAAGGGTATTGACCTCCGCGCTCTGCCAAACGGCTTTATTGCCCCTGCTTTTAAGTAGGTCGGAAAAAATGACCGCCCTGCATAAAGCCGGAGTTAACTTTTATTCCACGGGAAATAAAACTGTTCGCCCATCTTGGCGGATTTTATAAGCCAAAAGGAAGAAGTAGAAAGTTGTAGTCTTCGTGACAATGAGACAGCGACTAAACTTTTGGTCTATACAGTCTGTGTCAAAGGTTTAGCCACAACGTCAACAAAGATATATGGAGAAATATAGACTTTTAGAAAGTAAAGGAGCTAATTGACACTATTACAACTCGGATTGAGGATAGTGGTGTATATTTATAACGCTGAAACCGAGTTTGCTACTAAGGTCAGAGCCACGAATAGGGAGTTGACTCAACGCAGCGACATTTGCAATTTTCGCGCCCAATCCGAGAAATATTAAAACATTATTAATGTCTTGATTTATCTATCCAAAGTATGAGTTGAGATTTGTTAAGACTTGTGAAGCTTTAATTGTAAATATCTCAAGAAGGAGTTGTTTTGTTCCGTGATTTCGCCTTGGCAATGTCCGCTTCTGGGCGCGGAGAACACAACGAGTAAAGTCGCCGTCTACTTTTACAAAAACGACAAATGGGTTCCCATTATGTTTTATGGATTAGAAGATGCGATCGCACTTTACCATCAGTCCCTAACCTATGGAATGCAAATACACTTATTCCCAGCTAAATTGAACCCAAATGATTTTTATCTCTCTTTTTTCCACCCAATTCAGCAACAAAACACGATCCCATTAGAGCAGTTATTGAGGAAATAGCTTATCACCAGTGGCAGAATCAAACACAAACAATCGTTGTAGGTCTAATTCCAAAGAAAGGGACTCGCCGGGATGGGGACGTACATCAGCACCCATTTGAACGTTGACTACCACTCCCGAACCTGGTAAACCTCCACGAATCAAGGTCTCTCTCCCCAGAGGTTCCACAACCTTTACCTCGACTCTAAATTCCCCAAACTCTTGTTGTGTTTGGGCTGTCCGCCTTTGCGATTCAACAATATAAATATGCTCGGGACGAATTCCTAAATCTAAACTTTGCCCCGCCACAGGACGCAATTTTTCCCTAATAAAATTAGGACAAGGTAACATCTGACCACCTATATCAAAGCCGTTGCCATTAAACTTTGCGGGTAGGATATTCATTGGGGGACTTCCCAAAAAAGTTGCTACCATACGGTTGGCAGGTTGGGAATAGATAGTTTGTGGTTCGCCAATTTGTTGAATCCGTCCCCGATTCAGTACCACGATCCTATCAGCCAAAGTCATTGCTTCAACTTGGTCGTGGGTGACGTAGATAGTGGTAATGCCCAGTTCTTGATGAAGTTGTTTTAACTCTGCCCGTGTATCGTCGCGCAATTGTGCATCTAAATTAGACAGAGGTTCATCAAGTAAAAAAACCTGTGGTTCGCGGGCAATTGCTCTCCCCAAGGCAACACGTTGTTGCTGTCCGCCTGAAAGCTGTTTGGGTTTGCGTTCTAAGAGATGCTCTAGAGAAAGCGATCGCGCCACTGCCATCACTCTTTCTTGAATGATTTTAGGGTCAACTTTTCGCATTTGCAAGCCAAAAGCAATGTTTTCTGCCACCGTCATATGGGGATAAAGGGCATAGTTTTGAAACACCATCGCTACATCTCGCTGTCTTGCTGGAATATTGTTCACCTGCCTCTCCCCAATATAGAGTTTGCCAGAGGTGGCAGTTTCCAAACCAGCTATAGTTCGCAAAATGGTAGATTTTCCACAACCTGATGGTCCCACCAAGACCCAAAATTCACCATCGGCGATATCAAAAGTAATGTCCTCAATAGCAGTGACATTATTAAATTTACGCTTAATGTTTTCTAGACGAACGCTTGCCATTGTAGATTTTGTCCTTTGTCGTATGTCAAAAGTCATTTGTCAATAGCCCTTTGTAACTCAGGACTAAGGACTAATGACTTTTGACTAATTCCATGCAGGATGAGAGAGTAAAGAAGCAATAACTCTGACGCCACGTAATTGATTGGATAAAGGGAGGTGACCTCTTGGGGCGCTGAGATTCCAGGTAAACTCGTTGGGATACCGCGTCCAGTTATTGCCTTTTTTCCAACCAATTTTTTCCCAGAGTTTATCCCAGTTTTTCCCCAAGCCCAACCATATTTCTCTCTGTACGGAAAAGCCAAATTTTCCTTCTGAGTGAACTATCCATAAGGCGTTGATTGTTTGTAGGTCGGTTGCTGGAAAATTGTCTACTTCAGTAAAGTACAACCATTTTCTTTGCACTGCTGTTGAACCTGCCAATTCACACATTTTTTGTATGGTCATGCGATCGGCGGCTTGAAAGTCTTGGTTTGCCAAAAGCTGCTGCAAAGAACTGTAATCAATATTACAATCTGATTTTAAAGGAACTATTCCATTGGGAAAATATTTTTGTAAAAATTCCTTAGCTTTGGGTGAATCAGATGTGTAGAGAACTTGGTAAGCTTTGCCGTCTACCCAAGTTGCCGGATTTTCCCGACGTTCAAATAAAAATTCCATCAGGACATCCAATCCTCCCTCTCCTAAGTTAGCAAGCTGTGGAATAACCTGCTGTTGGACACCCGTAGACCCAGCAACTAATGGTTGGCGGAGGGATTCGATGTCATTAGCAGTGCCTGATACAATCGTTGGGTCTGTCATGCAATTACTCGTAAAATGCGATGGGTACACAAGCTATGAGCTATCAATTTTTTTAGACTGCGTACTACTAATAGCGAAAAGTAGTTTACAGGAAATCGCAAAGAATGCCCACCCTTATTTTTCAGGGTAGCCTTACTGTGAGTGGTATGGATTGTTTCTGGTGTTGAGCATCCTTGAAGGAACTTTACTCAAACAGTAGACTAAAAAAGTGTATAGGCGATAAAATAGCAACGGTTTGGTGAATCCCAAGTAAGGGACGCTAGACATTTTACAACTCGGGGAAAAGAAAACTCTGCGCCTCATAAATCTATCAGAAAAGACACACGAAAATCTGCTAGCCTTCCAATCATAAGTTTCTCACTTTTGGGCTTAAAATCCCAAGATTATACAAGTTGCAGCACAGCCATCAGGAGTGTGAAATGTACGATAAAATCACAAATCCCACAACGGGAGCAAAAATCACCTTCAAAAACGGTGAGCCCATTGTTCCTGACAATCCAATTATCCCCTTTATTCGGGGTGACGGTACGGGAATAGATATTTGGCCTGCTGCTCAAAAGGTTCTTGATGCTGCAGTGGAAACGGCATACAAGGGCAAGCGGAAAATCAGCTGGTTCAAGGTTTTTGCAGGGGATGAAGCATGCGAAGTATACGGGACTTATCAGTATTTACCCCAGGACACCCTGACGGCAATTAAGGAATATGGGGTTGCTATTAAAGGACCTCTCACAACTCCTGTCGGTGGTGGCATTCGTTCTCTCAACGTTGCTTTACGTCAAATTTTTGACTTATATGCCTGCGTGCGTCCTTGCCGTTACTATGCAGGTACGCCCTCTCCCCATAAAAACCCAGAAAAACTGGATGTGATTATTTACCGGGAAAATACGGAAGATATTTATTTGGGCATTGAGTGGCGGCAAGGCAGTGAAATTGGCGATCGCTTAATCTCTATCCTGAACAAAGAACTCATTCCTGCTACCCCAGAACACGGTAAAAAGCAAATTCCTTTAGATTCTGGTATAGGCATTAAACCTATCAGCAAAACGGGTTCCCAACGCCTTGTACGGCGTGCTATTAAACACGCTTTGCAACTTCCCAAAAACAAGCAAATGGTGACTCTGGTGCATAAAGGCAACATCATGAAGTACACCGAAGGCGCTTTCCGGGATTGGGGTTACGAACTGGCAACAAGCGAGTTTCGTAAGGAGTGCATTACCGAACGCGAATCTTGGATTTTGAGTAACAAAGAAAATAATCCCAATCTTTCTTTGGAAGACAACGCTAGGGCGATTGAACCTGGTTTTGATGCCTTAACCGGTGACAAGCAAGCCCAAGTTGTTGAAGAAGTGAAAACAGTTCTTGACTCAATTTGGGAAACCCACGGCAATGGCAAGTGGAAAGATAAGGTGATGGTTAATGACCGCATTGCCGATAGTATCTTCCAACAAATCCAAACAAGACCTGATGAGTATTCTATTTTGGCGACAATGAACCTGAACGGGGATTACTTGTCGGATGCCGCCGCCGCTATCGTCGGCGGGCTGGGTATGGGACCGGGGGCAAATATTGGCGATGAATGTGCCATTTTTGAAGCAACCCACGGAACTGCACCCAAACACGCTGGTTTGGACAGAATCAATCCCGGTTCGGTGATTTTGTCTGGTGTTATGATGCTGGAATATTTGGGTTGGCAAGAAGCAGCAGATTTGATTAAGAAGGGCTTGGGGGAAGCGATCGCAAACCGTCAAGTAACCTACGATTTGGCACGTTTGTTAGAACCGCCAGTGGAACCTTTGAAGTGTTCTGAATTTGCTGACGCAATTATCAAGCATTTTAGTTAGCTTAATCGGTCATTCATCCCACATCTGACCGAAGGCAGTGTGGGATGAATGACCAGTTCTGCGTTAGGGAGACTAACGGCACCCTCCCCTTAATAAGGTCTGGGTTAGGGAGGGGTATTTTTATTACAAGTGTTTAACCGAACATGATATTACAACATATCTCTAACTTGACTGCAATAGTATCTGGAGCAATTTTGTAGCTTGATTCGTTAAGTTGATGCTTAACTCATCTAATTTAGGTAGCAAAAAATCTTTGTAATTGGAAAACTATAAGAAGACAAAACATCATTCGCAAAATAAAAAATTAATTTTTTATACCAATTTAATATGAAGCTGCACACAATTTTTACCCCTCCTAATCTCCCCGAAGTTCGGAGAGGAGCCGTAGGCGGTGGGGTTCTTTCTATGCATCTTTATATAGAAATGGTATTACAGTATTAAAAATACTGCTATTCAAAATTATATAAATGATTTTTTGCTTGGGGGAAATGGTTCCTTAAGTGAGAAAGTTATCAATACTAATGCTAACCCTATAGTTCGGACTAATATAGAATGCAAGTTGGTCAACTGAAAGATTTAGTAGGGCGGATAAACTAAGGTAGTTAAAATTGATAAGGATCTAAGTCATGGAATTTGAAGAAGCATTTAGAGTAGCAGATGCCGCTGTTTTTGCCAAAACGAATAGACACCTGAAAGATGTTGAAACAGTAATGCTTCGGGCAGCTTGGCAGCGTAAAAAGTATGATGAAATTGCAGAAACTTATGGATATGCTGCTGAATATCTCAAACATGATGTTGGTCCTAAGTTATGGAAATTGCTTTCAGATGCCTTAGGAGAAAAAGTTAGTAAAATTAATTTTAAAGTGGCATTAGAACGTCGAAGTCTTTCTCTTGCAAACCCTGACCAAATACATCTGGGACAAGCTGTACAAATTACAAAATCTATAACCTCTGATTCAGGGTTAGAAGAAGCTGTTAGCTATCAGTGTCAGGACTGGGGAGAAGCAATTGACGTATCAAGTTTTTATGGTCGCACGGCAGAACTTGCCACGTTAGAGCAATGGATTGTACAAGATGGTTGTCGGTTAGTAGGGGTGCTAGGTATTGGGGGAATAGGTAAAACTGCTTTATCTGTAACCAGCGCACAACAAATTCAGGATAAGTTTGAATATCTCATTTGGCGTTCCTTACGTCACGCTCCACCTCTTAAAGAAGTTTTGACCAAGCTGTTACGATTTCTGAACAAGCAGCATAAAAATGAAATACCGGACACTTTGGATGGTAAATTATTACAGTTAATTGAGTGTTTGCGCCAACACCGATGTTTGTTAGTATTAGACAATTTTGAGTCAATTTTGCACCCTAGCGATCGCACCGAACATTACTCAGAGGCTTGTGAAGAATATGGTGAACTACTTCGACGAATAGGAGAAACATCACATCAAAGTTGTTTGGTAATTACGAGTCGGCAAAAACCTAAAGAATTGGCTTCCTTAGAAGGAGAAACACTACCAATTCGCTCATTACAGTTAAAAGGATTGAAGGAGGCTGAAGGACAAAAAATCTTTATGGATAAAGGTTTATTTTTTGGGTCCGAGGCAGAATGGAAAGTATTAATTTCCCATTACTCTGGCAATCCATTAGCACTAAAGATAGTTGCCAACACTATTCAAGAATTATTTAATGGTAAAATCTCAGAATTTTTAAAACAAAACATTATTGTTGTTGGTGCAATTCGCGGTCTTTTAGATCGGCAGTTTGCTAAATTATCAGATTTAGAAAAGGAAGTAATGTATTGGCTAGCCATCCATCGCGAGCCAATAACATTTACAGAATTGCAAGATAATTTTTTATCAGCGGTAGTAACTTCAAAATTACTGGAAGCTTTGGTAACTTTGCAGCAAAGTGCTTTGATAGAGCAGAGTTCTGCGAGGTTTACCCAACTACCAATTATTATGGAGTATGTAACAGAACAATTTATTGAGTTGATATGTGATGAAATATCAATTGGAACACCAGTGTTGTTAAATAAGTTTTTTCTTCTCAAAGCCGATGCAAATGATTGTTTGAAAAAAATTCATATTCGTGTTTTTTTAAAGCCAATTATAGCTAAGATGGAAACTATAATTGGTTCTCAAAAAGCTGTTTTAGGTAAGTTGAATCAAATTCTTTTAAATTGGCAAGAAAAGTTTCCAAATTCTCCTGGTTATTTAGCTGGAAATATTATAAATTTATTAATTCAAATGAAAATTGATTTAAAAAAATATGATTTCTCTCAATTAAATCTTTGTCAAGCTTACTTACAAAATGTTAATTTGCATTATGTCAATTTTAGACAATCTAATCTATCTAAATCTGTCTTTGCTGAGCACCTAGGCGGTGTTTTGTCCATAGCATTTAGTTCAAATGGTCAAATTTTAGCCACAAGTGATACCAACGGTGAAATTCACTTATGGGAACTGGCGACAAGTAAAAAAATTTTTATTTGTAAGGGACATACTAATTGGACATTTTCAGTTGCTTTTAGTCCTAAAGGTAACATCTTAGCTAGTGGCAGTTATGACCAAACAATAAAATTGTGGGATGTTAGTACCGGGCAATGCCTAAAGACTTTATCGGGACACACTGGTTATGTACAATCGATCGCTTTTAGTCCTCAAGGTAGTACTTTAGTCAGTAGCAGTTACGACCAAACAATGAAATTGTGGGATGTCGGTAATGGTAAGTGCTTAAAAACTTTATCAGAAGATACCAGTTATATACAAGCGATCGCTTTTCTAAATAGTCATACTTTAGCCACTGGCAGTCAAGACCAGACGATAAAGTTGTGGAATATTGATACGGGTCAATGCTTAAAAATTTTGCAAGGACACAACAGTTGGGTTTCATCAATAGCCTTTAGCCCTGAAAGTAATATCCTAGCTAGCAGTAGTCACGACCATACAATAAAGTTGTGGGACGTTGATACGGGTCAATGCTTAGAAACTTTGCAAGGGCACACCAGTTGGGTTTCAGCCGTTGCATTTAGTCCAGATGGTCATACTTTAGCTAGTGGTAGTGACGATCGCACAGTAAAATTGTGGGATGTTGATACGGGTCAATGCCTAAAAACTTTGCGAGGGCACAACAGTTGGGTCTCATCAGTAGCATTCAACCCTGAAAATACTCTAGCTAGCGGCAGTCACGATCAAACTATCAAGTTATGGGACATCCATACAAGCCAATGTCTGAAAACCGTGCAAGGACATACAAATCGGGTTTGGTCAGCCGTTTTTAGTCAAGACAGCCAAATTTTAGTAAGTGGCAATGAAGACTGTACCGTGAAGTTGTGGGATGCCTATACAGGTCAAAGTTTGAAAATATTGCAAGGACACACAGATAGAGTCTTGTCAGTCGCCGTCAATCCTTTGGGGTTAACCTTGGCTAGTGGCAGTGAAGATGGTACTGTAAGGCTATGGGATATCGATACAGGTCAATGTTTAGAAATTTTGCGGGGACATACAAATCGAGTCTTGTCAGTTGCCTTTGCACCGCAACGTAACGCAGATATAGAACCCTTGGCAGAAAACAGTCCTTTAAGTTGGCTCTTAGCCAGCGGTGGTGATGACCATACTGTGAAGTTATGGGATGCCAACACTGGTAAATGTCTCAACACTTTTTACGGACATACGAGTTGGGTAACATCTGTCATGTTCAATCCTCAAGGTAACATTTTGGCTAGTAGCAGTGATGACAACACCGTAAAGTTGTGGAATGTCATTACTGGTGAATGTCTGAACACCTTCCACGGACACACCAGTTGTGTATCATCCGTTGCTTTCACTCCTCTAGGTGATACCTTGGCTAGCAGCAGTCACGATCGAACAGTGAAGTTGTGGGATGCGAATACCGGTCAATGTTTGAAAACTTTGGCAGGACACACGAGTTGGGTATCTTCAGTAGCCTTTGCACCGCAACGCAGCAGTAACATTGGGGATAGCAAAATTTTAGCCACTGGCAGCCACGACCAAACAGTAAAGTTATGGGATATCAGTACTGGTCAGTGTTTGAAAACTTTGCAAGGACACACAAGCTGGATATCTTCAATTGCTTTTGCTCCCCGAATATACAGTGTTGCAGAGCTTTTTACAGAAGACAGCCCTCAAAGCGGTAGCCTGATTAGTACTAGCCTAGACGAAACAATTAAGGTGTGGAATATCAATACAGGCGAGTGCTTAAAAACTGTAAAATCTGATAAACTATACGAGGGAATGAACATCACAGATACTACAGGTTTAACGGAATTAACTATTGCAACTTTAAAGGCTCTCGGAGCAGTACAGGGTGCTGCACAATCTGTAGACAATATGATACCAAGTTCAATGAGTTATTATTAGAGCACCCGTGCAAAAACCTGAAAGCTTACTATCTCCCCTAGTTCTCCCCGATTTATGCTTATCACTATAAACATCAATACTAAACGAGGATACACAGTAGGAACAGTATGCGCTTATCACTAAGTATTAGTATCGGATTAGCTCTATTTCTGGGATGGAATGCATCTGTTGTAGCTCTTCCCCTGACATTCCCACAAGCAAAACTTGTACAAATGGCGGACAATTCCAACTACGTTAACTCAAACGAGTTAGGGGAACTCAAAAGAAATCTAAAATTATGGAACAAACAAGGAATTCTCAACTATCGTTACACACTTACCAATAATTGCTTCTGTGTAAGCGAATTCAGAGGACCAGTTATTATTGAAGTGCGTAACGGAATCACGACTTCTATCACGAGTGCCGCTACTGGTCAACCAGTTAACCCAGAACTATTCCAAAAATATGATACAGTTCCCGATCTCTTTGATTTAATTGAGGATGCGATTACCAATAGAGAATCGGATCTGAGTGTGGAATACAACCCTACACTAGGCTACCCGACTCAGATTAATATCGGTAATCTAGCCGCCGATGCAGGAATAGTGACTACAATTGAGAATCTAGAAAAGATTTAATTTCTAGTTTATTCCAATTTCAAGTTCTTAATCATAACGATCTTATTTTAGAGGAACAAAAGGTCAGCACTCCTTTGCTTTGACCTTTTTACCTCTTATTTTATTATCATTACACAGATTGTTTTTATTTTCATATTAAGTCCGGTTAATTAGTTATTATTAAACAATCTGTGCAAAAACCGGAAAACCCTCTCCCCCTCCCCCCATTGCCTTCATGATAAGTCTTTACCCGGACATGATATGACCCACTTATTGAGTATCAAAGCAGCCCGTAGGAAAGAGCACAATCAACTATCTTCAGCCATTGACCTTTACTGTGCTAAATGCTACTCCTGCCAAGCGCAGACTCAGTGCAACAGCAATCAGCATGGCAACGGTGCCGCTCAAAAATGGTGCAGAACTGCCAAAGGTGCTAAAGCATACTCCAGCCCAAGTAGGTCCAACTATTCTTGCAAGAGCAGAAGCTGACTGTGTAACTCCCATAGTTTCTCCCTGCGATGAGGCGGCGGCAAACTTTGAGATTAGACTGTTGGTTGAAGGAATACTAGTACCCGGTCCTATTCCCAAAAGTATCCCACCCAATATCACTAACGGTAAAGTATTGGCACTGGCTATGAGTAAAAAACCCATTGCTGTTGCGCTCAATCCAAATATTAACATCTTGCTTTCGTCAAAGCGCCTTGTCAGAATTCCTATGAGTCCACCTTGCATAATGGCGGTAAAGATACCCATAAGAGCAAACAAATAACCAATTTCCCCAGGTCCCCAGTTAAACTGCTTTTTAGCCCACAGCCCTAATGTGGTGTCAAGGGCGGAGATAGCAAAGGCTACCAAAAACGACATTCCTACAAGTAAAGCAATTTGTTGAGAACGCAAAACTTTTAACAAATTGAAAAGGCGTCGATGCTGTTTGAGTTCTGGAGTTTGAAACTCTTTTCTCTCAGAACTGAGTGATTCAGGTAGAAATGTGAAAGCAAGTGCCAGCGCCAATAGTGATAAAAAAGCTGCGAAGAATGACGGTAATTGGAAATTTGAGCCTTGCGTTCCCCAGGTAGCCAATACACCTCCAATCGCGGGGCCCAAAATGAACCCCAATCCAAACGACATTCCTAGCAAACCCATACCCTTTGCGCGATTTTCTGGTGTTGTAATATCTGCAATGTACGCCTGTGCGGTTGCAATATTACCTGCCATTGCTCCAGCCAAAGCACGAGCTACAAATAAAATCCACAGGAATTTCGCCAAACCCAGTATCGTGTATGCAATAACTGAACCTGTCAATGTCAGCAGAAAAACAGGACGCCTCCCATAGCGATCGCTGAGACTACCCCATAGGGGTGCAAAGAAAAACTGCATCAACGAATAGATGGCGACGAGAATTGCAGCGAAGAATGGGGTCGCGCCGAAGCTTGATGCATACAAAGGAATCAGTGGAATTATAATTCCAAAACCAATCAGATCGATGAAAACAATTAAGAATAAAGTAAATAAAGCTTTGTTATTATTCATAACTGCATGAGTTCTCCGTACTGTTTACCAGGTCATCGGTTATCAGGACTGAATACTTTTCTTAAATTGGTAGTGATAGACAAACAAAGAAAATCCAGAGTTAAAGATTTAATGTTCATTATTACACTACTTAAGTATTTATTTCTTTAGAATCTCAAATATATATCTTTAGATAGATTTATTTTTAAATTATTTCTTATACTTTTAAGCCCGAAATATATATATAGGTTTTCTTTTGTATAAGTTATGCACTTTAGGTGCCGTTATCAAATATAACTTTTTAGAGTATATATTTATACTTAAAATGACAACTTACCGACAGTAGGTTTGGGAATTGCTCAACAGCTTTTCTTCTGCGGTGCAAATTTTGGGTTAGAGAATGGTGCAATCTTAATGGGAGGGGAAATGATATATTTACAATTCTTTAAAACAATCAGCCTTAGCTAAATCTTTCAGTTCGCCTGCTACAGGCGAAAAACAATGTAGAGACGCTTCATATCATGTCCGGGTAAAGACTTATCATTAAGGCAGATGGGGAGATGGGGAGAGGGTTTTCCGGTTTTTGCGATTATTGTTTAATCATAACTAATTAACCGGGCTTAATATAATTTCTAGATACGTCTAAAGGATGGAATATCGATCGCATCCAGCTCAGTGGCTAAGCAGACTCTTGCAGATATTTGTGAAAGAATTGTGTTAGCTCGCGCCAAGAGTCTTCAGCCGCCAAGGGATTGTAGGAAGAACGCTCGTGGCAAAAAAACCCATGATCCGCATCATCGTAAACCTTCAATCTGTAGTCTTTGCCGAGTTCCTTGAGCCGAGACTCCATTTGTCCAACCCGTTCAAGAGGAATGAATGGATCGGTACTGCCAAAGAACAAGTATAAAGGCACGGTGATGTTTTTCGCTTCTTCGATCCATTCATCCAGAACCACACCGTAGAAAGGGGCGGCAGCTGCAATCTCGTTTGATAACCTGCAGGCGGTGAGAAAGGTGAGTCCACCACCCAGGCAGAAACCTGTCACTCCTACCCTTGATGGGTTTACGTCCGCTCTTGACTTAACATAAGCTAAAGCTGTCGCAATATCATCCTCCACAGACTTGCCAAAATCAAGGCGGTACATCATGGCCTTCGCTTTCTCAACTTCGTCGTACCCAAATTTGTTGTTTGGCAACCAAGGGTAATACAAATCCGGCGCGAGAACTACGTAACCTTCGTTGGCAATCCGGGCTGCCACGTCTCGGATGTGCGGTGTTAAGCCGAAGGCTTCCATCAGGAGGATGACCGGTGGCTTGGGTTCGCCCTCAGCAGGTGTACATAAGAAGGCGGGCATCTGTCCTGAGGGGGTGGGAATCATCACCTCTGTCTGTTCGATTTGCACCTTACTCCTCCTATGTATAGGTTAAATATAAACTTTATCAAGATAAGTCTTAAACTTAATTAATTATTAATTTGGCTGCCGTTGTAGCACAGCTGTGATAATTCCAATGCCAAATGCTCCAAGTAATGCTAAGCCCAAAAGTAGCTGACTGCCCTCAAATATTCCGGCTCCAGCTGCTACCCAAAGCGGTTTGGCAATGATAATGCTGGCTACTAGCGCTATTAAATAGCTTTGCCACGAGGTTCGCGTCAGTCCTATGGCATAAGCGACAAAATCAAACAGCCCTGTCATTAAAAAGCCTATCATGATAAAAAAGTTACGTTCCAGATGCCGTTGAGCAAGGCGATCGACCTTCTCAATAAATGTCTGACCCACAAAGCGTTCCACTAAACTGCGTCCATAGCGACGAGCAATATAGAAATTGAATAGACAAGATGCTAAATCTGCTAAAGCAATCACCACCAGTCCCTGAACAAACCCAAAGAGCCCTCCTGCTAAAATCGCGTAAGCTGTCCCCGGCAAAACTGGCACGATGATACTTGTAAAGCGCAGCCCGAACAGGATTACAGGTGCCCATATACCAAATTGAGCAACCTGTTCTCGAACTTGCTCAATACCAATTTTGTTGAGCAGCCAGATTGCCAAAGCAATAAAAACCCCAATCAAAACCCATCGAAGAATTTTCATCACTCAACATCTATGCAATGATATCGATTATAGCGGTTTACCATTCGCATCAACTAAATCTGATGTGGGGCGCTGTTGTTTTGCGCCCTAAAAGATGATTCTTTGGCTGCTCTGCTGTCAGTGCAAACAGAACTGTTTCACATTAACTTTCTCTCACAACCAGACTCCAAGACGATCTTTAAGGTCGTGAAGAATGCTCTCAATGGTCTTCCGAAATTCTACTTCCAAGATATCGAGGAACGAACCTTTAGGCGTTTCAGTTACCCAGGGGTCCATGATTACAGAGCGTATGACAGTAATAGAGTCACCTGCTGAACCTGATACTCCCAAACGCTTTTTGTAGTATTCAATAAAATCAGACCCATATGCTTCAACTTTGAAGTCAGTCGTGCTGACAATCAGGTTATAACTATAAATATCTTCGCCCTGATTGATACTTAAGCGATCGTAAATCTCTTTGTTGAGGATGTTTGCTAACTCTAAATTATTGTTAACTTGATTTTCAGCAGTCTTAAAGTTGAAAGCGTATACCAAGATGTTTTGGTCAGGTCCCATTTCTTTGAGGATTTCCATTGCCTGTGCATCTTGAACGATCGCCTCATTAGTTTTGCCATCAATGTTATCGCGAATGTATTGAATCTTTTCTTCCTCATTAGAACCGGGTACTAAATCCGGCACGGGAGGGAGGGGAACAACGATGAAAGGATCGTTCGATTTTACCATACTCAGCAAGCGGGCATGAAGTTTATCGCAACTGTACATAGATTGACCTATGATTTTGCCATAGCCATTTTTTGTTGGTCGAATCACCCGGTGACTGAGGAATACGGCAGCAGGAGCAGCCCCTGGTTTTGAACCTTCAATGCCATAAATACCTACCGTTGGCTCTGTGGCTTCATGAAGTATGTACGGGGCTTGAAAAGTCACTAGATCGCGCATTGCTCCATTTCGATAGCAAAGCGCCCCAGATGGGTATGGTATATAACCTGATTTATGAGGGTCAACAGTTATAGAATCAGCCCTGCCAAGGTTCTCAAATTGCAGTTTCACGTAGTCGCTCAAGGGGGAAACTGGAACAGAAGAACTTTGCAAGCCCGATGGTTCTGGCAGTTCATACTCATCCTCTCGCAATAGAGAGGCATGATACCCGCCCCAAGCAGCGTCGGCATGAATGGTAAATTCTAACCCTTGGTTGCGAAATTCTTCTCGAAGCGCAAGAACTTCCGCAAGCGGGTCCACAGCACTTTCTTCAGTGCTTCCGATAACAGCTACTACTGTGTATACTGGTATTTTTTCATCTAAGCATCGCTGAATCTCTTCTCTCAGACTGTAGCCTCTAATAGTTGTCTCAGGTTTTTCTACAGGCGGGTGTATTCTCATTCTTGCAAACTCATCCACCATAATATCAATCATATTGGAGGCTCCCATTCCCAGCAGCGCGGCTGCCTTGGGAAATGAGTAATGTTTTGTTCCCGGTACAAAAAACACAGGCGAAGGAATCCCATCCAAATACCGCTTTGCAAACTCTTGCATTCCTAAATCTTGCAACGAATAACTCGACAAGGCTTCTGTGACGTCATTACTCGAAACACCGTATTTTTCTTGAATAATACCAGGTAAGCTGAGAACGTCATCCATTTGAAGGTTGAGCAGTTGCCAAGTGCTTAATTCCCTCAAAGTCTGCTCAGTCCATGCCAGAGCATTCGAGTCAAACGCACGAACCTTAATATCTCTTGCGCTTGTCAATCGTGGGTCCTTCTCCAAAGCTTCTTTCAGGGCAATCGGATAAAACTTGAGATTTCTAGCAGACCAGAGAGCTTCAATGTTGGCAATTGTTCCACCACAAGTGATGTGTCCCCAAGGAGGAATTGCACCATCTTGGATTTGTTCTGGCGTTGGGACGGTGTATCCCAGCATTCGGCAAAGATCGTCTCCTACAATTTGCTCTAGAAGTGTTGTTGCTGTTGACCCTTCAAAAGCGACGTTATTGGGGTTGTACAGCATCGCCGCAAAGTAGCCGACAATGCTAGGAATTGTCAGATCCCAGTTCATGTGCCCTTGATAGCGCGTACTGAAGAAAGGCACTGACTTTTTAAGAAATGCTAGCAAGATATTATAACTTTCTTTGAGAGAATCTATTGTCTGTAAATATTCTTGCGATCGCTTGATTTCCTCTGTAATGTGGCTCGGGTCACTCGGATGATAGTTTCTTCTCCAGTACGCTTGATCCCGAATAGCCTCTACAATTAGACTCTCAAGTACATCAACATTTTCTGCTTTTGGGCCTAAAAACCATGCTTCAACGGCTCGCGACCCTGGAGTGTCCAAGTCGGGAATTTCTCCCAATTGAAAAAGGTCGCTTATGCCACGACTAGCTTTTGAAAAAGCTTGGGTTTGGACGTCTCTTGGAGTTGTCATAAAAAACCTATCCTTAAGTAGAGCAAAAACGTTACTTGGATAAGTTACAACATCTCATAGGATAGCAATCTGCTAGCTGATAGCGAAATTAAACTTAAGACTCGTTATCACATTTTCAATTATTTTATTGAATTATAAAAAATTGAGAAAAGTATTGACGAAAAAGACCTCATATGAAATTGTAGCGATCGCTAGGTTCAAAACATCTTGCGGTAAAGGTGCTGATATCGCTAATCTAGTGGAAAAGTCAGATAAATCAGTTGCCATCATGACAGAAGCTAAAAATGTCCTTGGAGAACCACTAGAAATATGCTGCACTTCCCCAATGACCGGTTACTACCGGGATGGAAAATGCAATACAGGGGGAGGAGATTTTGGTGTACACGTTGTCTGTGCACAAGTGACAGAAGAATTCTTAGCATATACAAAGTCAAGGGGTAACGATTTGAGCACACCCGTTCCTGCGTTTAATTTCCCTGGGTTAAAACCAGGAGATAGATGGTGTTTGTGTGCGTCTCGCTGGCAAGAGGCGTTAGAGGCTGGGGTTGCACCACCTGTGGTTTTATCGGCAACCCACGCATCAGCTTTGGAACACGTTTCCTTGGATGACTTGAAGCAGCACGCTGTTCAGTAGTTAATTAAGGTTGTCATTTGTCATTTGTCTTTGGTCATTTGTCATTTGTCTTTGGTCATTTGTAAGGTTTGGGTAGTTCACGCAGGCGTGCCATGACCAAAGACGGAATTGGTATAAATTGCCAGTTGTGCCCGATTCTTTAGGTTGAGACGGTTAAAAATGCTATTAATATGAGTCTTAACAGTACTTTCTGAAATAAAAAGCTTCCGAGCAATTTCTTGGTTGGTTGCTCCAATTGCCACTAAACGCGCTACGTCTAATTCCCTTGGGGTCAATTCTGTCAGTGCCGGTGGAACAGACTCGGATGGATTGGGCTGGCTTTGTTTTTGGTTCACAATCCGTTCTAAAAGACCGGGGGCAAGTTGGGCGTATCCACGATAAACGCAGCGAATTGCATTTACCAGTTCTTCTGAGGGCATATCTTTGAGGAGATAACCTTTTGCTCCCCCTCGAATCGCTTCATTTACATCCCGGTCATTATCGTAGGTGCTCAAAACCAAAACTTTCGTATTTGGAAATCGTTCGCAAATGATACGAGTAGCGGTACTACCATTCATGACTGGCATTCGCACATCCATCAATACAACATCCGGTTGTAGTGTTTCAACTTGTGCGATCGCAGCTTCTCCGTTGTCTGCCATACCCACAATCTCTAGATCTGGTTCTAGACTCAACATAGCTTTCAGACCTTGGCGAACTATACTTTGATCGTCTACAAGTAATAAGCGAATCATAGCTACACCTTTACAATAAAAATTTGGAATGTAAAATCTTTATCTATTCAGCCATTAAACCACTAACAACTAACCATGTTCACGTATCTTGATTTAATTTTTTAACAGCTTGACGAAGTTCTTGCATCAGGGTTGAACTCAGTTGGTAGGCTTCTGAGAGGGAGTGCTGAGCTTGATTGGGATCGATATACCAAAGTTTATGAGCAACTTGCAATTGGATATTTAAAGCGACGATTGACTGCCCTAACGTATCATAGAAATTGTGTGCAATACGATTCTGCTCCTGCATCTGTGATAAGTCTCCTATTTGCATTGCGTACTGTTGCAGTTGTTTTTGAGCTATTTTGAATTCCCGATACTTTTGGCAATTTGTGTATGCAATCTTCACCAGTTGCCAACCGACGATGAAAGAAAGTGTCACTAACAAAAGGATATCCATGATGACAATTTTTAATTTAATGACAATTGAATAACCAAAACCTGGTGAAGAGCCAACACATTTCAAATTGATAACTCCACCTCCTTTATTGATACATCTAATTTTGTTTCTAAGCTACCATTTGAAATCTTTTCCCAACCAAAGTTGGAGTTTTGTATGAAAGTATCAAACAAAAGTTTTAGTCCAAATCAAGAGGTTGCCATTCACCAATTTCCACAAGCTTTTGTTGATTCAACAACATAGACTCTTGAGAGATTGACGCCACAGGTTTCATTTGAGATTTGGTTGATATTTTACTATTCCCTCGGAATCCTACCTCGTTGCCACTGCGTTTTGATGAAACAACCTTTTCCTTATCTCTGGCTGGGCTTGCATCTGGAGTGGGAAGGGCGTATGGTGTGGAGTCTTCGTATCTTGGTTCATAAAACGAACTTGTTGTTGAAGGTGGATATAAAGAAGGTTCTTTAGGAAGGGGTGAAGAAGGTTTTAAAGGTATGGAGAATTGTAAAGGAACCTTGACACCAATGCGACAACCCGACCCTGGTTGAGAATCTAAATTGAAATGACCTTGCAAAACGGCAACCCGTTCTTGCATTCCCACCAATCCATAACCTGTAGCGACTTCCTCACGATTAAATCCGCGACCGTTATCTTCAATCATCAGATATACATCTGTTGGCGTTGTGCTGATATGAATTTGCACCTCTGTCGCCATCGCATATTTACGAATATTGTTAAGCGCTTCTTGAATAATTCGATACAGGGGTGTCACAAGTTGTGAAGGTAATGCGATCGCAAAATCAATTTCAACTGTTGGTACAATACCAGTAGTGAGCTGAAAATCATTGACCAAAAAGTCGATGAGCATTTGCAGAGATTGAGTTTGGGAAGCATCGCTGCGTAATGCCCCTACCGACTGACGAACTTCTTGAGTAGCGATCTTAACCAAACGATGTGCTTCTGTCAAAAACTCCTCTGCCTGATTTGGGTCGGGTTTGCAGAGTTTCATCGCCGTCTGTAATTGAAAGTTCAGTGCTGTGAGTGCATGTCCCAGGGAATCATGCAAGTCCCGCGCTATGCGATTGCGTTCTTGCACCGCTGAGAGATTGGCGAATTCTAAAACACACTGCCATAACTGTTGGTGCATCTGAGCGACTTGTTCTGGCGTGTAAAGTTCTTCGACCACTATCCTCTCCTCATAACGTCTAGCTGAATATCAAGTAGTTCTACGTGAAAACAGCTTATGCAAAAAATTTGCTTGCTCTTAACTTAATCCTTACAGTTTTGGTTGGAAATTGAACCATTAGGCATAGTCGCACGGCACAAATCTGTTTTTTTCAGATTGGTGTTGGTCAGGTTCGCGTCTTTCAAGTTAGCACCCTTGAGGTTAGCACTTTTTAGATCGGCACCACTTAAGTTAGCGCCACTAAGATCGGCACCAGCTAGGAAAGCTTTATCTAGCTCAGCACCTTTTAGATTGACCGCTTTCAAATTGGCATCCCTTAAGCTAGTGTAAATCTCGGTTTTCATTCCCGTCCAGGAATTTCGGATAACAGCCGTGCTAAGGTCTGCGTCCTCTAAGTTAGCACCCTCCAAAACAGCATTTCCCAAATTGGCTCCTTTTAATTCAGCAATGCGAAGATCTGCCCTAGAAAGATTTGCATGACGCAGATTCGTCCGGGTTTTGCCCTTTGTCGTTAGGTTAGCTCCCCGTAGAATAGCTCCCTCTAAGTTAACACCTTTGAGATTGCAACCTTCTAGATTAGCTTTTTCCAAGTTAGCACCTTTAAGGTTAGCTCCTCTTAAATTGGAGCCTTTAAGATTAGCTTGCCTCAGGTTAGCTCCTTCTAATTGAGCCCCACTGAGATCGCAATTGTGACATTTTTTAGTTGTCATAAGTTGCTGAACGTGTTGGGGATTACCGACTCTAATTCCCCTGCTTTTCATCTCGTCCAAAAGTTGGGCTTCAGTGAGATTTTGGGTAGGAACTTTTAACTTATCCGCTAGAGCAAGCCCAGATTTGCGTCCTATCGTGACTGTCATGTAGTTAAGGCTGTCTTGACCGCTTGTAGATGGAACTGTATAGCCGATTTCTATTTCAGATAAATCCTTATACTCTAAAAAAGGTGCTGCAATCAAAAGACCAAGAAGCCCAAAGCCACTAGAGACTTCAAAATTATCTTTATGAAATTCTAAATAGTCCATAGAAACAATCTGACCGTAGGAAATTGTAACTTCTTGGGTATCTCGTTTATTTCCTAAAACTTCTAGTTCTTTCCCTTTTTCTAAGTACGCCACCAGGCGAGCGCTGGTAATTGCAACTTTGCAGCTGCTGCTAGTTCGTTCAATGTCATCAGACAAAACAGAACACTCGCCGCGATCGCCTGGACGGTTTTCGAGAGGTACGGGAACGTCATAGCCTTGGCAGCGAGAATTGTGAGGAAACTTAGAACACAAGTTATAAAACTCTTGTTCCCGGTTTTCAGCTTGGCTGGGAACGGCAAAGAAAACAGCAGCAAATTGCAATCCAACAATTCCAAGGACTCCTGCTAAGCTTAAGAGTCCTGGATAATTGTTGTTGCCAAGATAAGATTTCATAGTCTGACTCAGTCTTTTTAAAGTTGTTGTAGAAACAGAGCGTTTAAATGTTTAACTAAAGCCACAAAAATAGCTCTACCTATACTTCGGGCTCAAGTTGGAACTTTTATGATGAAGTCCAGGTCAGTATGCAAAATCTTCAAGAAAGTATGCAAACTTTTGCCAGAATGGGGAGAATGCCAATGCAAAAGTGCATAAGTTGATTTTATCCAGCACCTGCTAACCTGGTACAGGTGGAGACAGCAGCCACCCACGTACCAGGTAAAACAGAATCTATTGCTGGGAAAGAAAATACAGAGTATTGGGTTAACGGTGCGTGGCGTAACAACATATCGAAGTAAATCGGAGTAAACCCCAAGATATACGATTGTTCGTTTGTTTCGCGGTCTGATTGACGGTAGTAACTGAATCACTGGTCAAGTAAATCAATACTTCTGAGGACACCGTTTCTAGACCTTACCGCCTACGCCGTGGCGGTTTACCTTGTTTGATATGCTTTTCATCTAACCATCCCATTGAGACAGCAGACTCCAAACTATGACCATTATCTGCAAGGAATAATGCAGTACGTTGTAACAAGATTTGATGAATCTGTTTGGCAAGCTAAATACTGAAGGTGGTGTTCGAGATCCATTGGGAACGACTTATCATGAATGCGGGACTCTATGGATGGGAGATGACCCCAACTCATCCGTCACCGACTCCACCGGACGATTTCACTACTAGCCCCAGGTATCAGACAATTGTACAACCCACAGCAATATAGCAATTTTCCCAAGCGTGAAGTACACCCAATTGTAAGGGCGCTCTTACCACCGCGTCCCTACCAATGTACTTCACTGATTTGGCAAGCGCTATATTTCTTGGAAAGCCCCAATTGCACGAACAGTTTTTGGAAAATCGGCAGGTCAAAAATTTAAATCCAGTTGCCAATTAGCACATATGCTGCCCAGAAATAGGGTTCTTGTCGATACTTGGGATTGGCTAAAATAGCAAGTTGGGCGCGGCGGAGGGCTTCTGCCTTCGAGATACCTGTTTTATTAATCTGGGCGAGCTGGTTGTAAAATTCACCCATAAGCGTTGCCGATGCCTCATCATTGACGCGCCATAGGGTTGCCAAGGTACTGCGAGCACCGGAACGCACCGCTACCCCCGCCAATCCCAACGCCGAACGATTATCTCCAGCTGCTGTCTCGCACGCACTTAGGACGAGGAGTTCGAGGGCTTTATCGCGGGATATTTCCCCTGTTTGCAAAACCTGGCTGAGGTCGTTGACTTTTATTTTGCCATCCCAAGTCAGAATGAAAGTCTCATCTGCTTCTGAACTAAATTGACTGTGGGTTGCCAGGTGAACAATGGGTAACGACACAGCAGCAACTTTAGTTTCAAATGCGGAACTGGTGAATTTTTGGTTAAAGAGGATTTGGCTGGGAATTTTAGATTTAATTTGGTTGACTTCTTCGGCAACATGAGGTAAAGCAGAAAACCCTTGATGGCGTTCCGCTTCGAGCCCAGCGACCAACGCACCTAGTTGTTCTTGCTTGAGCGATCGCGGCGACAAAAGTTGCAAACCGGGTGTTAGGGCAATACTATACTTTTCCACGAGAAACTTTTGACCATCGTGCAGCGCTGCCATTGGAATATTTCGCAAAGCCCCGTCCAAAACAAATACCAAAGTTTCTACTTTGCTTGCAGCCAGTTCTGAGGCTGCTGGGCGAATTAACCAATTGTATAGCTGTTGCAGTTCCCGGAGTGTCAGTTGTAGAGTAGTAGGTTGGTCAAGTTCTTCCCGCAGATTGGATACAAAACGCTCAACTTCTGTGCTGGTAATAGATGTTTTATAGTAGCGGAACTCCCGAGATGCCTTTGTTTGCTTTTGGTTTTCAGATGGCGGTAAGCTTGCGATGATAGCAAGTTCGTCCTCTAAAAGGATGGGATAAATCACAGCTGCGCGTTGGTCTACCCGATCCACCTGGGCTATGTTCCCATTTATACAGGCTTCTCTAAAAAAGTTATCAAGTTCAACTAATTGCAAATTTTCAATGACATCTCGCGCTTCCTTGAGGTTATCTGGTTGATTTGATTTCACAAGCAGTCCAACAAGTTGGCGGTGAATCGGCTCAACGGCAGAACGGAAGGAAAACTGTACATCTGGATTTGCCACTGCTAAATCTGCGCGGAGTGATTTGATGGTAGCAACTGCTCCTTTATAAGCTGCGATCGCTCCCGTTGTTTTGCCCTGTGCTTTTAAAACCCTTCCCAACTGCCACTGCCAGCGATAAGCTATCTCTGCCGCGTTGGTTTGTTGTGCCAACTGGAGTGCCTGCTGGGTCAATTTTTCAGCTTCTGACCACTGCTCTGTTTTTTCGTAAATGTTGCCCAAGCTACCCAATGCATAGGCGAGGGTATGGGAATCTCCTAACTCTTTGGCTTGTTGTATGGCAGTTGCCAGAATTTGAGCGCTCCTACGAAGAGAAGCCTCTGCTGGTTTGCTTTCCATCTCCATTATCGACTGAGCGAGATTGACTCGCGCCTCAATTGACACACGATTTGGAGGTAATGCTTCGATTTGTTGTTGAACCTGTGGCAAAAGGGTTTGAGCCGCAGACGGCTGCTTGGTATCGATGAGTAAACTCAGTTGATTGACTTGGGCTTGTACCTGCAAAGTGGGGGACGCAGTAGAAGCAGCTTGTTGATAGTACTTTAAGGCAGCTTGGGGATCGCCTTGAGCGCGGGCGGTGTTACCAAGGCTGAGTTGAGCCAGTGCCACTGCCTCAGGTAATTGCAAGCTATTCGCAATAGCTAAACTATGCTCTAGAACGATACGGGCTTGGGTGAAATTGCCAGTTACCCGCAGGGAATCTCCCAATGTCCGAAGTGCGGTGACCGTTTCGGGAGAAGGAGGAAGATTCTTTATAAGAGTTTGCAACTGCTCTTCGTTGGTGTTGGAACGCTGCTGCAATTTTAAAGCAGTATCGAGCAATGCGATCGCCCGCCGATACAATCCTAAGTTTTGCAAAGCTTGCGCTTGGTTAATTTGGCTTGTGAGTGCCCGCTCCTGTTTGCCCTGTTGAGTATACAATACCGTTGCACGTTCCCAGGATTTGAGGGCAGCATCAGCTTTTCCCCGTGCCAGAAGCAATCCACCTTGGATGTCTAAGACTTGTGCTAGCGCCAGTGATTTCTCTGGGCTTGCAGCTTTAGCCCCTTCTAGGAGTGCAAGACTATCTGCGATCGCACTAGTTGCATCGTTCCACTGTCCGAGTTGTTGATAGCAAAGGGATAAATTGCTCAGACTGAGGGCTTGGCGAATTGGTTCTCCTGACGCTTGATAAGCTTGGGCAGCCTGTTGAAACAACTTTGCCGCTTCAGAGAATTGACGCTTGCTGTAGAGCGATCTAGCCTGCTGTTCGACAGACCCCACCCCGCTTGCAGCAGCTTTCTCTGTAGATGTGGGGGTGGGGTTCGGAGAAACACGAGCTAAGACAGGTGATGTGATACACAACAATGCAGACAACACCATTGGTATAACAAAGCGAGTCAATCTTTTATGGCGTTGTTTAATAGGTTTCATAAAAGTATTTCTCATAGATGTGTTTATAGAAGCCCCTCCCATGACTATTTCTGGCGATGCTCTACATATGCAAGTCATCTTACCATCAGTACACAAAGGATGAAATATGAAGGCTAAAGGATGAACTGCTAGCTCCGATTCGAGGTCGTGGTAGTGTATCAGAATAACTTGAAAAGTAAATTATGGCAAATTGCTCAAACTTTGAGAATATCCACAGTCTTTACAGTACGGTAAATATTTATAAGTAAAATTGTGGCAGTTTGGGCATTCAATATATTGAGCCGAAGCACAATGCGGACAATAGACATCATGATGGCGGATTTTCTTAGCACACTTAATACAACGAGATTTTTGTACTCTGTTAGCTGCTTGAACTTTGGAGTTAAAGACAATTTTTTGGAGAAATTTGATAATTCCAAAACCAATTAGTGGAATTAGCAAAATATAAACATAGCTGATAAGGAACAGCAAGCCACCAAAAATAGCGCTAATGATATCAAAGATAAATTGAAATATTAACCCAAATCTTAGAAATTCAAATATTTTTAGAATGAGTGGAATCAAAAAAATCACTAGCAAATGCCAGCTAATGAGAGAAATGAGCCCATATCCTCTTACCCCTGCAAATCTATGAACTGATAATGCAACGACAATCAGAGGTAGAAGAAAGATAGATTGAAAAGCAAGTTGGATACTAGGATACCAAAAGGATGCTTGCTGATGACCTTTTTCAACTGCCTTAAAATTCCCCTCATCTTTAAGCAAGGTTATAAAATTAGTACTTTCTGCCTTGGCTATCAATTGAGTTTTTAAATCAGAAACTTCCCGGTTCAAGGTAGAAATACTGCGTGTATTTTTGTCTAATTCCTGCTTGGCTTTTTCAGCACCAACTCGATTAATTGATTGCTCCCGAGGTTGACCTGCAATTTTTTCTAAGAGAGTGGAGTCATATTGAGCGCGAATGTTGCGATTAGCTTGTTCCAGCTGACTTATGTTTGCTTGTTTCTGGTTAATAGTTTTTATAATTTGCCGATTTTCAGAATTGTAGATTTTATCTTTATACTCGGCAAACTTCAAACATATTTCTGAAACCTTTCCTAAATGTGCTTCTCTGATGTGCTGATAATTGCGTTGCAATGATGGTGGACTGTTTATGTCGTAGGGCAATGACAGCGCGATCGCTTCATAGTCTTTATCTTTCGTGGTTTGTTTTCGGTAATTGTTCCATTCAGAATAACATGGATAAGCTTGCGAAGGACTGATATGCCATCTGCTAATATCATCCAGTCCAGTGCCTTAAACCAAAATCCTTCATCGGTTTGGGGCAAAACAGTGATATCTACGTTGTATTGAGTAAGAGTGTTGATCAGGTCAGGGTCATTAACCAGGGTCACCAGCTTCTTGTTTGTGTCATTCTTAGGCATGACAAGAGCTGTAGACCTATCTGCACTCAAACTGACTTTTTCTACATTGCCATTTTGAACTTCTTGAATAAACTGGCTGTACCGCCATGTTTCTCTACTTTGTGGTTGTTTGTCAAAAAACGCTGTCCCAAGCGCTATGACAACAATAAAAAGTAGTGCGTACAGCCCCGCATTTCTCCATCTTTTATTATTCACCGAGGTTAATCCTCCTAATTGTCTTCTTGTGCCATATGCGAAGCTTAACGGCTAAAGCCGTATCGCGAGAGTGTCTCTGTAAAGAGAGGGTATTTTAAGAAATATGTTAACTTATCTTAACGTATACCAAATTTTGCTCCTGTAGTGCTATAAAAAAATATCCGTAATTGCCGAAAACAAGGATGGTGGGGATTATATTCTAACTTTCCTACAAGCGAGCTAACGGTATGAATGGGGACGGTTTCCACTACACTGTTACTGTAGGCGATCGCCTCAAATTTCCTGACTCTCTCTGGCGTCCAAGGTTCCTCTCGAACAACCCACTGCTCTTGACGAAGCCAGTTAACTAGTTGCGCTCTCATAATTCCCGGTAAGATTTTCCCAGTTTCCGGTGGAGTCCACCAACTGTCATCCCGCCAACCCCAGAGGTTTCCCGTACTACTTTCCAACCAATTTCCTTCACTATCTACCAGAATCGCTTCCTGGGCACCTAAATCTTGAGCACTAGCCTTAGCTAACCACGGGCTCAAATAGTTTCCCGTTTTGTGACCGGGCATCGATCTGTAGAGTTCCGGTGTAGCAAGCGTTGCTACAATACCATGTTTCTGTTTTTCTATCAACCCCTCTGGTAATGACTTACCAATTATCCATTCCCGCCCATTGGGAAAGATAGTAATTCTTAAAACGGGAAAGTGTGCTGCTATCGCTTCTGCACCTTGGCGCAATCTCTCTTCACCCGGAAAACACCAGCCAAATGTTTGTAAGCTAGATTTTAGGCGATCGCAATGTGCTTGCCAGTGAGTTAACCGACTATCAAGAGAATTCTCATAAACTCTTAAAGTTGTAAAAACCGTTGCTCCATAAAGTAACCCTGGGTCATCAATGGCTAACTCTAGAGTTTGAGACTCGATTAACTTTCCGTTGTACCAGTAAATAGTTTTTTCTCCTAGTAATTACTAACTACCAACAATATTCTTTAATCGTCTTTAGGCAATTTGATTTTATGACTGCCGTCAGGATTAGGTACGACCTCACCCCCTAAAGCTTGAATTTCCCGAATTGCCCGTTGACGAGTTCTTTCATCTACTTGATTATTTAATACCATAGCCCAAGTTGCAATTCTGGCAAATTTGCTATTAGGATTGCGACTTATAAAGTCTGCAGTTCTCTGAGAAATTGATGTAACTTGTTTGCTTTCCTCGTCTGAATGCTGACCAGCCCATTTTGCCGCTTTTTCAAACGATCGCTTGGCTTTTGAAGACTGTCCTAAAAATAGTAACTCATCAATACCTTTATAACGCCAAACATAATAAGACCGTTCGGGAGCCACAGGAGTTAGAGATTCTAAACCTTTCTCCATCAATTTAATAGCACGTTCCGGCATAGCAGCGTACATAGATGTGCTGCTAGAAAGCCCTAAATAAGCCATTATAAATCGCGGATCGCGTTCTAAAATAACTTCAAAGTATTCTGGGCTCAATTCATAACCTGTTTTTGCGCGAACCTCATCATCACCAAAATATTGCAGAAAACAGAGGTATATCCAATTGGCAACCATATTATCATAACCAAAACTTGGTATTTTTGCAATCAAATTAAGACGAATCTTTTCTAAATTAATTTCTTTTTGTAAAGTTTCTATTGAAGCCGTCTTGTTGCTATAAAGCTGTTTTTGCATCCGGGGAAATTGGAGCGAACTCACGCCCAACATACACAAACAAGCTGCAAAAGATACAATGGCATTTTGACAAGATAAAGGGAACATCCTGGTAAATGGATATATAGGGTTGGACTATAGGTAAATAGTTCCCCCAATTTCTGCCAAAATAACAGTTAGTAAAATAATAGGTTTGATATTTGGCTGGAATCAAGCCAGAAACGAATTCTGTTGGTTGATTTTGACATGACAATCTGCCAAACACGGAGAAGGCATGGAAAAATTTAATATCCGTGCTGGCATATAAGGCAATACGGTTTAGATAACACCAAAATCCGGATCGATAACACAACGTAGAGACGCGCCATGGCGCGTCTCTAACGTGATTTTTTACACATTAACCTTAACTGAACCGTATTGGCATATAAGGGGCTTGCATCGTCTTACAAAATTGAGAGTCAAAGAATTTCATCATTAATGCTGTTATTTGTCCTTTGTCATTGGTCATTTGTCCTTACTACCTTATTGTTCTGGTAGTTCGCCAAATAAATTGCGATATTGAGCCAGCAATTCTTCGGCTGTCTGATACCGATTTCCTTGGCGATCGTACCAGTACAGTGCCTCTAACTCTACTTCTCCATCTCTGTAGTGGGATCTACCAATACCTAAATCCACTTCTGGCATCCAGAAAGGCTCTCCTATTTGGAGTTGATACTCTCCATTAACTAAGCAATAAACTTCAAAGGGCTGGTGTTGGTCTCGACGCCAATATTCAGGGTTATAAACGACATAATACAACACACCTAACTTGGCATAAATTGCCATCTTGGTATCATATTCGCCGTTATAAGTTAGAGAAACAATTTCTAGCACAAAGATTGGTACAACGTTATTTTCTTCCCATACAACATAACTTTTACGTAAGGCATTGCCCTTAAATCTCTCAACTCCCAAACTTAAAAAGCCATCTGGTACAACTGGCACTTGAGGGCTAATACCTGTTGTATGGTAAATTGCCATATCAACTCCAAAAAACCAATTAATACGTTTTCCCCAAATGAATTTGAGCAGGAACAGTAATAAGTTGGGAATAAAATTTTGATTTTCGTTGTCTACAGGAGTATCATCTGAGCAAGGTAGTTCAGCGCTTGTTGGTAAACCGGTTGAGGGATTAAACTGTACCATTGGTAGCGCTTGATAATGTTTTGATTTATTATAGGCGATCGCAATATATCAAGTACTCAGGAAATCGCAGGCGAACGCAAATAAAAACATTTTGATTCTAAAGAGCCAGTTTGTGTTTGGCGCGAGCGCTTGCTTGTGATACTAGATTTTCAATTTCTTATGACCTCTCAAGTCGTTGAAGAAAATCCTTTACCACCTCATCTGGATAGTTATAACAACGTGTTGCGTCATAGAATTCGATACAAGTGAGACCATAATCTTTAAAAAGTCGTGCTCGATCGTGATCTTTCATCGCTGTGTTCGGAGTATGATACCGATCGCCCATTACCTCGAGAATTCCCCATTTTCCGTTCTTACAGACTAGGAAGTCAGGCTCCCTTTTTACATTTTTCCCACCAAGAATTGCTGTTGCGTTGGGAAAAAAGAGCACGTAAGCACATTTCAGAGCCTCATAAATTTTAGTTTCCGTTTTTGAGCGAAATCGAAGACCGTCGTGTTCAACGTTGCCAAGACTTCCGAGTGACGCGCTGCTTACAATAGGAGTTTGCTCGTCTGGCGGTGCTTCAATAAAGGGAACTACTGTTATTCCCTGAAGTAGATATCCCGAATTGGGGGGCAACAGAGATTTAGTGCTTTCTTCCAATATCTTTTGTACCTCCTTCGTAAACGTCGGAAATTCATCAATAGAAACTTGAAAGTGAACCGATACCCAAAACGTATTCCATATTACCTGCGTGTAGCTACCACTCGTTGAAAATTCACATTGCGATCTACTGAGAGCGTTGCTTATCTCCATGTGTCCTTGGTTTGCAAGATAACGGCACAAGGTATGCATGAATGCTGCTTCGTTTGGTAGCTCATACGTATATTCACTCATAAAAATTTAAGGGTATTTACTCATAAGCCAATAAAGTGCAAAATCTTGAGTTGAGAATGGCGATTGTCGCACCAATGAAGGCTGGTAAGTCTACAATCACAAATGCAATTATTGGACAGGAGATTTTGCCAAGTCGTAACTCTGCCATGACAACGCTTCCTACAGAGATTATTTTTAATGCTGAATTGACTGAACCAGTCTTAGAGCTAAGCCCGCAAATTTTGTCAGTTTTTCAAGAAACACTGTTAACTTTAAGAAATAAGATTGAGGAGTTAGGGATAGAGCTAGTAAAAGAAAAAGTTTCCCATTACCCACATTTAGCAAAGATGCCAAAGCAAATTCAACGATGGGTAGGATTAGCAATTCCTGCTAAAAGTGAAGGTCGGGATAACATTATTCACACTTTAACAAGCTTAAACGATATTGTTCGGCTATGCAGCATTATAGCCCCCCTTGCAGACCCGATACAATCCTTAATAGATGTTCCTAGAATCTACACTCCATTTTGCCGTTCATCAGAAAATCTGGAATCGGAAAATTTAGGTAATTTAGTTATTGTAGACACCCCTGGTCCAAACGAAGCTGGAGATAACTTGCAGCTTCAGTATGTCGTTGAAAAACAACTTATAAAAAGTTCAATAGTTTTGATAGTTCTAGATTTTACACAACTTAAAACAGAAGCTTCAGAAAAGGTTAAAAAAGAAGTTCAAAAAATCATTAAATTACGTGGTAAAGAAACTTTATATGTGTTGATTAATAAAGTTGACCAGCGGCGTGAAGGTGATATGACTACACAGCAAGTACAGCAATTTGTCGCTGCTGAATTTGGTATTGGTCAAGCCAGCAATCAAAATCGGGTATTTGAAACTTCCGCCAGACGTGCTTTTACCTCAGCTAACTTTTTAATGGAATTACAGCAAAATCCTAGTGTGACTATTACCCACATGAAGACAGTAAATGCTCTTGCTCAAGAAGTTTTTGGTATGGACTGGGAAGAGGAATTAGAAGAAGCAACTACAGAAGAATTACAACGTAAGGCAGAGAGATTGTGGCAAAAATCAGGATTTGATCTCTTTTTAAATGGAGCAATTTCAGCACTGATGGAGACAGCCGCACCTCGTTGTATCAAATCTGCGCTCAGAATGGCTCATAGTTATCTTATAGAACTAAGTAATGATGTTCAACTCCGTAACAGTGCCATAAACGAAAATGAAACAAAACTCAGGCAAGAAGTTGGCGCACTTGAAAAAGATTTACAATCTCTAGAAGAATGTCGTAAATGTTTACAAGAAGTAGATAGAATCAAGGCAAACCTTTACCAACAACTTAATAAAATACTTGAGACTATTAAAAAAGAAGCTGAAGAGAATCTTGAAAGTTATTTTACTGAAGAGGAATACCAACGTGCAGATTCCCTTAAAAAGGGAGGTATGGTAACCCAAAATTTTTTTAATTGGGTTTCTAAAAAATTCTACTTTGTTGAACGCAAATCTATTAGTAGTGGTGTTATTGAATTTACAAGCTTAAGCGTAGCAGAAAACTTTGCAGAGCAAGCAATTGCTGCTGCCAAACAAAATGTTGTGGAACCTTTACTAGAAAATGTTCGCAATCAAGTCAGAAAATATGTTGAACAAGCGCGTCAAAACTTAAGTAACTCTTTGCAACGCGATACTCAGCCAATTATTGAACGTGCGCGTCAGCGATTAAACGAAAATTTTAATGTCAATCTATCTTTACCAACACCAAACATAAATTATGTTGAGCTAGATAATACCAAAGCCCATATCAATCATAATACTCGATTGATAGACCAGGGATATGAAACAAAAGTGGTGAAAAAGAGAGAGTTTTGGCATTGGTTATGGCTGGTTCCAAAACAAGAAATTATAAGAGTGAAACGACCTGATAAACAAGAAAGGTATTATACTGTATCCCTTCAAGAAATAGTGGAAAAATCAAATAAATTAATCGATCGAAGTATTAAGAATATTCGTGAGGAAATTAACCAGTACCTAGATAAAGATTTTAAAGAGCGAGTAGGTAGCTTCTTTAATGAACTTGATATTTACCTGGGAAATTATCGTAACACTCTTATCCAAGCGCAGCAAGACCAGAAGAAACAGGCTGAAGAGAAAGATAAATTAGTTAAGGAACTCAGGAATTTTATTATAGAATCTAATGACAAAATTGGTAAAACAAATATTTATCTGAAATATACCGATAATTTAATGAGATAGAAATTATGAGCCATATTTATCCTTGTGATGAATTGACAAATCAACTACAAACTTTGATTGACTATTCCTACCCCTTCTAATCTTTGTCTTAAAGAAATCCAACGTAGAGTACCTGTAGTTGGAGACAAAGCCTTAGTTGACCTTATCAATGGTATTCAAGTCAGCAAGGATATCATCCGCTATCGCAAAAATCGCGGTTGGTTTGGTCAATTATTTGATAAGCTTGATGGTAGCGATAAAAAACGCAGATTATTGTTAGATGGTAATTTAATAGCAGGTCAAGAAGCGCTATATAACTGGGTATTAGAACTGACTGATTCACTTCGCATTAGTCAAGTTGCTATGGAAGTGACTCAGAACTCTCTGTTAGAAGCTCGTGATGCTATCCGCAATCAAAAACAGAGGTTACAAAAGCAAGAGGAAGCACTATTTGAACTCAGCAACCAATTAAATCAATTAGCTCAGCAAGTCAGCACAAGACTTAGTAACTTGGAAGTGCGAATGCGTCAGCTAGAAGTGCGAGTTGCAGCTAATGAAGATTTAGACCAAATTGTTACCGCTTGGGCTGCTGGACAAACTTATACAAAGTTACCTTGGGCTGTGCAAGTTGCTTTGTTAGCACGGGAAGTTTTTAGTAGTTCCGTAGTGATGTATGAAATCGAAACTGGGGATACACAACGTTACCGTCAGCTTTTGGTGAATAAAATTCTTGCTACAGGTAAACAATTTTCCGATCGTTTCTTTGGTCTTGCTGATTTGTTAGATCGATCCTCGGTGGAAATGACAAAAGATGACCGGGAACTAACAGCTGCTTTGCTGGAAATCCGTTCCATTCCGCAGCAACGCTTAGGACGTACACCGCATTTGTTTGTTCTTGGTACCACCTTAGAACTGGCGACGCTACCACAAGAAGCTAGACCTCCTAAACCAGCACAAAGCGCTTTAGCACTGTGTCGCGCTCAAATTGAGACTATCTCCCGCACCACCGATGCACGGGAATTTATTACTGCGGTGGTAGAAGAAACTGCTAGCGATTGTATGGCTATGATTGCTCATCGTTAAAGCATAGGCAAGTAAGGAAATATATTTCTACAGCTTTGACGGAGTTAGACAAGATTTAGTAAATATTTATACTGAATTTGGATTTGTGATATATGCGCTAAAGCGCAACTACGAACGGGAGATTTTACATTTTGTTGCTATGAAATCAGCTAACTCTCAACTTGGACTTGTACTTACAGGTGGTGGTGCTAAAGGAGCATACCAAGTAGGTGCTCTTCAGTATATTGCCGAATTAGGGCTAGAACCGCAAATTATTGCCGGAACTAGCATTGGCGCTCTCAATGGTGCTGTTCTCTCAGCCTATCGCCCTTTCCCTAATGCTGTCCAACATCTCAACCAACTTTGGGATAGACTCAGCCATGCAGAAATTTTACGCCCAAATACTGGCGCGGTTCTCCAGACTCTCAGCTATGCTACTCAAGCATTTACACCAACATTGCGGATATGGCTGCATGATTTTCTTGTAGCAGAAGGTTTCATGCAAGATTCAAATGCCATTTTTGACCCTACTCCCATTGAAAAACTTTTACGAGCAACTGTTAAACCTTACGAACTGCAACGAGGGATTGAGTTATGGGTTACAGTCTTTCCTTCTTTGAAGATACCTGGTTTGGGTTACGATTGGTTGGTAGATTTTATACGTGCTCGTACTGGCACCGATGCTCACTGGCTCTGTATTCAAGAATGTACTGATGATGAAACAGTGTACAAATTACTGCTAGCTAGTGCTGCCCTTCCCCTAGTATTTCCCAGTCAAGAAGTTAATGGACAATCTTATGTAGATGGTGGTTTAGCTGATAATGTACCTTTGAGAGCTTTGGCAAAACGCGGGTGCAAAAACGTTATTGTCATTCACTTACAAAATGGTGCGGTTTGGAACCGCTATAATTTTCCCGAACAAACTGTCATTGAAATTAGACCGCAAGAGAAACTTGAAAAGTTTGATACTCCGCTTATTAGCAAAATTGTTAGCTACCTAGATTTTAGTTCTGAACGCATTACCAAACTTAAAAACCGTGGTTATGAAGACGCTAAACGCTGTTTAATTCCAATTATCAAAACTCTTAAAACTGTTGAAGACCAGCGCCAATCTCATAATTCGTTGGTTAATTCTACACAACGCCTCCTGAATGACCCACCGCTTTAAAAAAATGTCACTTCTCGCTTCATCGGGCTGAGGAAGCTGCATTAATCATCTCTTTAAGTATGAGGGCAGATGCGATCGCGTGCTAGGTTCTTTTAATAAATATGCTAGCAATGGAATAGGCTTTAAAAAACCTACCCTACACAATGACCAATTCTGAAAAACTGATGGAAGATGGAAGCATTGATTGGTTAGAAGTGACTACAGTTTATATTATTTTATTGGGGATTACCATGATTGAGACAACCCGTTGCTTTACTCCAGATTGGGTATCTCCCCCTGGTGATACTATTGCTGACTTATTAGAAGAACGTGATTGGACACAAGCACTGTTAGCACAGCTCTTAGGCTACACCACGAAGTACATCAGCTTGCTCATCAACGGTAAAGAACCTATCAATGAAGAAGCTGCCCTGAAACTAGAGCGGGTTTTGGGGAGTACAGCAGTTTTCTGGCTCAATCGTGAAGCTCAATATCGCGCCTATTTGGTTGGTTTGGAAGAAGAAAATCCCTTATAGGGCGATCGCATTTAATCAAGGGTGTGCTGATGAGTTAGAAATAATAATTATTGTAGGTTGGGTTGAGCGAAGCGAAACCCAACATTGTATCATGTCCGCATAAAGACTTATCATTAAAGCAGATGAGGAGATGGGGGAAGAAATTTTGGGAGATTTTTTTATTTGAAATTCCCTTAAGCGTTAGCGTTATTCAACATCAACATGATTTTTATGTGTTGGGTTTCGTGCCTCAACCCAACCTACGTTCATCCTTTATCCTTCATACTTGAAATGTTGGGTTTCGTGCCTCAACCCAACCTACGCCTTCCTCAATGAATTAATTATTAATTAATTCGTAATTCATGAATTTTTAATTACGAATTACGAGTTACGAATTATTCGGTCACGTTTTCACCAACCGCCAACATTCCCGAGCAATTTCCCAATCTTCTTCGGTATGAATTACCAGTACTCTGACTGCTGAATCGGGGGTTGAAATATCCATATTAACAGGCTTGTGGTTGTTCTTTTCTTTGTCTATTTTTAAGCCTAAAAATTCAAAAGCTTCACAGGTGGCTTCCCTGAGTGCGGCATCATTTTCACCAACACCCGCAGTAAATATCAGTGCATCCAATCCCCCCAAACTAGCAAGCATTGCACCAATGTACGATCGCAGCCGATGGACATAGATATCAAAAGCAAGTTGAGCGCGAGGGTTACCTTGAGAAATTTCCTGACGAATCTGTCGCATATCACCCGAAACTCCAGAAATTCCACGCAAACCAGAAGCTTTATTCAAAACATGGTCTAGCTTATCGACAGAGTAGTTACCTTGCCGCAAAAGATGAACGATCGTGCCCGGATCGACAGCACCAGAACGGCTTCCCATCATCAATCCATCTAAGGGAGTGAAGCCCATTGTCGTATCTATACTGTGACCATTTTTAACTGCTGCTAAGGAGCAACCGTTGCCTAAATGACAGGTAATTAACCGCAATGATGCTAAATCCCGACCGAGGATGCGAGCAGCACGTTGAGCGCAGTACTGGTGGCTAATGCCATGAAAGCCATAGCGGCGAATACCTTGCTCTACCCATTCATAAGGACCGGGATAAATTGCAGCAGCATCAGGTATTTGAGCGTGAAATGCAGTATCAAAAACTGCCACTTGGGTTATGTCTCCCAAATATTTCTCAATCGCCTCTATGCCTTCTAAATTGGCTGGGTTGTGTGCGGGGGCAAGAGCGGCAAGACGAGCGATCGCTTGTTTGACATCCTCAGTAACAACCACACTTTCACGGTAATCTTGACCACCATGTACCACGCGGTGACCCACCACATCAATTTCTGAAGGTTGACCAATGACTTGGGTAGAACCGGTGTGTAGCATCTCAAGCATATGGGCAACGACTTCAAGACGAGAATCTGAGGCGATTTCTTCTTCTAATTTTGCTCCCGTTGCTGTCTTAACCTCAATCTCTGCAACGCCTTGATGGTGAGTCCAATCTACCTTTGCTTCCCATAGGGGTTTAAGCGGTTCACTGGGGAAAGTATCACCCGAAAGTTCGTATAGGCAACTCTTTTGGCTACTAGATCCGGCATTGAGTACCAGTATTTTCATAGTCAGCAGGTATAAATTATTAAGTAGTTGTTGGGATAATCATTAAATTTTTGGAATTAACTTTTAACTTTTAGCATACTTAAGTAAGGTTGGCACAAATTAAAGATAACGAGTTAATGCTGTCCTTTGTCATCTGTCATTAGTCATTTGTATGAGTTTGACTAAGCAACAACAACACGGTCTCGCCCCTCCCGTTTTGCGCGGTACAAAGCTGTATCAGCAGCTTGAACTACGGCGTCTCCTGTTAAACCGTGCTCTGGGAAACAAGCGACTCCTATAGACAGGGAAATTGCGCCGAGAAGCTGACGGCGATGTTGCACATTTAGATACTTAACTCCTTTTCGGATAGCTTCTGCTCGTTCCCGAGTTGTTTGTATGTTTGCTTCTGGTAACACCAAAGTCATCTCCTCGCCCCCGTAACGGCAGGCAATATCTGAACCCCTCACCTGTTTTTGCAAGAATAAACCCAATTCCCGCAGTACGGCATCTCCTGCATCGTGACCAAAAGTATCATTGAAGCGTTTGAAGTGGTCAACATCAAGCATAATGATGCCTAAGGGTTGCTCGGAGCGTTCGGCACGATGGATTTCTCGCTGTAAGGATTCTTCCAGATAACGTCGATTGAACAATCCCGTTAGTGGATCGCGGATACTTTGCTGCTGAAGGGAGGAACGGAGTTTTAAATTTGCCAGGGTCAAGGCAAGGTTTTCAGCAATTGTCACAGCTAATTGTTGTTTGGCAGGTGATAATTCTCCTGGCTCAAAAGCGCTCAAATGAAGCACTCCCAATGTTTCTCCTTGGGCAATCATCGGTATACATATGAATTCAGCAACACGATTGGAGAGTATGTGTTTACACATTAAACTGCTCTGGCTGTTGTTAACCACGTGCATCCTACCGCGTCGCAGTGCCCAACATTCATTTGGTACAAACAATTTTTGGCTGGGAAATACTGATGGGTCTCCCCAAATTGCGATCGCCTCTGCCAAATGCTGGGAATCGCTGAGCATAAACACTCCACCAGACATCGTGGGAAATAGGGGCTGTATCAACTCCGAAAGGGCACTGTAGGCTTCCTGAACTGTAACGCAAGCTTGCAAGATTTCACTTATTTCATTCAGCATAGTAATTTCACGGGTACGCTGTTCTAGCTCCCGCACCCAGTTCCGCAACTGCCCGTTAGCCTCTTGCAATGCTTGTTCTGCGTGTTTTCTTTCTGTAATATCTCTTGAGGTAATTGCAATTCCATCGCTCAGTGGAACAACTTGATGGTGCAGCCATTTTGCCGTCAGTTCCGGTGTCGAAATCGGAAACTCCTGCTCCAGGACTACTCTAGTTTCCACAACCCGAACATACTTTTCAAAGAGTTCTGTTATGTAATTGACAGGAAGAATTTCACACATTTTCTTACCGATGACTTCTTTTTTAGACATAGAAATCATCTTTTCTGCGTTGGAGTTCATATCGGTAAATGTGAAATCTACGAGCCGTCCATTTTTGTCGCGCAAGCTTTTAAACACAAAAAAGGCATCTAAACTTCCTTCAATGGCAGCTCGGAAACGTGCTTCACTCTGGCGCAGTGCATCTTCCATCTGTTTGCGTTCGGTAATGTCATGGAAAACGGCACAAAAAACTTCTCTATTATCATAATAAATCAGGCTGATACTAGCTGAAACATCAACTAAGTGACCGTTTTTAGTTACACATTGTAATTCGTTAAGGCTCAAAGATTTGTCAGTCAGAAGTTCCTGAATTTTCTTCTGAAAAACTTCTGGCTTCAGAAAAATAATATTTTCCAGCTTTAATTCTAAAATGTCTTCTTTGGTGTATTCAAGAAGATGCAAACAAGTAGAATTAGCTTCTATGATATTTCCAGTTATCGCATCAAATAAGCAAATTCCCTCTACTGTTTGCTCAACGACAGCTCGATAACGCTCCTCACTTGCCTGTAAAGCAGCAAGTGTGAATTGCAGTTCTTGAGTTCGCTCTTGCACCCGATTTTCTAAGTCTTGATTGAGTGAATAAAGCTCGGATTCTTGGTGTTTCAACGTATCTAGCATATTGTTAAACGCCGTACCCAAGCTCTGTATTTCTGGAATAATTCCCAAATCCTGAATGCGTATGCTCAAATTTCCCAAATTAACCTTTTGTGTCAGTTGCACGAGAGCATTCACAGGAGCTAAAACGATCGCACCTGTTAGTATATCCGCTAAGAGAAACAGGACAACGGCAAGAAGCAAACTTTGCCAAAATGTCACTTGTGCTTGTCGCTGGATTTGTTGGTACTCTTTTTCCCAAGTCCTCTGAATCAGGAGCACTGCAGATGTTTCACCAGAACTGTTGACCAGTGGTAAACCGTAGTAATAAAGGTATACAAATCGGCTATTTAAGCTTTCCAATTGCTGAGATTGAAAAACACGTTGTGATAGAACAGCAGTTAAATGGCGATCGAATGTCAAACTACCGGGGCTGCGAGCTAAAACTGTATTTTTGGAATCAACAATTGTGACCTCTACCTGTCCCGCAAGCACTCCCAAACGGGTTACAGCATTTTGAACAAGGGCTTGGTCTTTGCTCTTAAAAGGTCGGTCTAAAATCTGTTGCAATAGCAAAGCTTCATATTGCCCATCCTTTTGCCAAGCTGCAGTTAGTATTTCCGTTTGCTGTTCCGTATTCAGCATCTGCATGCGAAGCCAGCCGCAAGTTAGCAGACCGTAAAATAAGAGAATGATAACTCGCAAACTTAACAGACGCTGACCCAATTTCATTTGTGTGCTCCAAGCTATTCCCGAGCAGCTAAAACAATGGCAGGTTCGTAGAGGAATGTTGGGTCAAATTTTGGTAACTTTGGCTGATTCGCTTGCAAAAAAGAGTAGGTGGCTTGCAGTTGTTCTTTCACTGTGCCAGAACCACCTTCTGCTGTAAAGAGCAAGCGGTTATCCTTTAAGTTTAGAAAGTGAATTCCTTTGGCTTCAGCTATCAGGTCATTAACCGGACGGTTCTGGTCTGATGAGAGCAATTTCCAACAACGTGTTGGGTCAGCAGTACAAAGTTGACGCATAGCATTCCAAGCTTCTATGAGATGAACATATGTTTCTGGGTGCGCCTGCAATGCTGCCTGTCTGACAATCAGCACGTTCAAAATCAGGTTGGGATAATCTTTGGAAGTGGTGAGAAGACGCATTCCCGGTAAAGCCAAAGCTTTTGTGAGGTTAGGTTCCCAAGTGACAACGGCATCAACCTGTTTAGCAGTGAGTGCTCGCTCTACTTCGTCAGTTTGTACATCGACAAAGGTAATGTCATTTGCTGTCAATCCGGCTTTTTTTAGAATTGCTAGCAGTAAATAATGGCTAGTTGCCCCTGTTTCTGCACCTACCCGACGCCCCCGTAAATCCTGAATGCTTTTTATGTCAGCACGAGCTACCATTCCGTCTGCTCCTGCTGATTCGTTGTAAGCATAAATCACTCGCAGGTCTTTTTCTGTTGCTGCCAAATTCACAGCTACATCTAGTGTAAAATTCAGTACGTCGGTAACACCATTCCGAAATGCCCTAATCATGTCATCAGAAGTTGCCAGACGCGGCAACTCCAAGTCTATTCCGTGGGTTTTATCTAGTCCTAAGCGATGAATCAGCACAAATCCTAAATCCCCCGGCCAGTCAAATGGCATCATTACCAGTCTTTGTGGTGGCGATCGCATCAAATGGGGTAATGAGATCGTTATAACTAGCAATAAACCAACTATAAACCCAGTTAACAAACGGAAGGGTTTGTGAGGCATAAAAGACTCCTTCATGACAACAAAAAATGTGTCATTGGGTCAGATTATTAATATAGTGCGATAGCTCCGCTACTGCCTACGGCAGATCGCAGTGTTTTCGCTGCCCAATGGTTTGTGGAAAGCAAAGTTTTTATAAAAACTTAAAACACGACTTTTATTTTGTGATTGAATTATATTATACCCACTTCTATCAAAAGATAGATGTTTTATCCAGCAATACACAGGCGTAGAGACTCTCTGTTTGAAATGTCTCTACATAATTCTTAGTCATTTACGTGATTTTAATGAGAATAGCTGAATTTAAATTTTAAACAAATTCCCAATCAACTTTGCGGATTAATTCTTATATCGATTCAAATGTTTGCACAAATAGTAAATAGGTCTATGCCGGACGTTTGATGGTGTGCTGTATAGGTCCACCAACAAAAAAGGAGCAGCCACTGCTGTGATTTGAGCGGCTTCTCCTTCTCCTAATAGGTCTGACTTATGCTACTTTCAAACCAGCGAGTTTTTCTGCAAGCAGTGTTTCCAGAGTTTCTAGTGCTTTGGTAAAACCTTTGATACCTTCATCTAGTTTTTCATTTGCCATGCGGTCTTCAACGTGCATCTTGTCAAAGGTAGCTTTATCCATCGGGATTTTTGCGATGTCCAATGCTGCTGCTTGACTGGGCTCAAGTTTGCGAGGTAATTCTCCTATGGTTACTTTTAATTCAGCTAGGAGTGCTGGAGAAATGGTCAGTAAGTCACAGCCAGCGAGTTCTGTAATTTCACCAATATTGCGGAAACTAGCTCCCATGACTTCGGTTTTATAACCGAATTTTTTGTAGTAGTTGTAGATTGTGGTTACAGATAAGACTCCTGGATCTTCTGCAGCAGGGTAACTATCGCGCCCGGTCTCTTTTTTGTACCAGTCAAGAATTCGTCCAACGAAGGGTGAAATCAGAGTCACACCTGCTTCTGCACACGCGATCGCCTGATGGAGACCGAACAACAAGGTCAGGTTGCAGTGAATACCCTCTTTTTCCAGGATTTCCGCAGCACGAATTCCTTCCCAGGTAGCGGCTATCTTAATCAGAACGCGATCGCGAGAAATTCCAGCTGCTGCGTACTGAGCAATCAACTCTCGTGCTTTAGCAACAGTAGCTTCTGTATCGTATGACAACCGTGCATCGACTTCTGTAGACACCCGACCCGGAATGATTTGTAGAATTTTTAACCCAAAGGACACCGCTAAGCGATCGAAAGCTAAAGCCACCACTTGCTTGTCGCTTGCACCAGATCCTGCATCTTTTTTTGCTTGGGCTAAAGTCTGGTTAACAATTTCCTGATATTCTGGCATTTGTGCTGCTGCGGTAATCAGGGAAGGGTTAGTGGTAGCATCTCGTGGGGTGAACTTCTCAATTGCTTGAATATCCCCTGTATCCGCAACCACAACGGTCATTTCACGTAATTGTTCCAGTAAACTTTTAGACATATATCCTCCTAGTATGTTTGCGATTGTCCTTGGCGCAAGCCGTACACGGCTTATTGCACAAAAACAGCGTTGTTCGTCCTAACAGTACCTATCAACCTCTTACCATCGTAGATTGCACAGAAAACAGGTGCCATTGTTCTCAATCTGTGTCAAACTTGTCGGCAATTGGAACTTCATCTCAAATCTATAAATTTCTGCGATAGCTTGAATTGACTTAAGATACAAACCTCAAAAATTAGATAGTTCTTAGTCAATGGTCAATAATATTGTCTGGAAATCCCTATTTTGTTTGTTTTTTTTAAGATTTTGTTGTTTTAGTGATGGGCTTGAGTACTCTGTCAAACTTTAATTAATGTTGGATTTTAAACAGAAATAGCCTGTCCGATAGTATGCACTTTAACCAAACTTGTGGTTCCCGATTTACCGATGGGAACGCCAGAGGTAATCACGACTCTATCGCCTTTTTCAATCAGACCCGTCTCTAGAAGGCTTTTCTCGACATTGAGCAGCATATCTTCTGCAGTATAAACAGCGTTGATTAATAAAGGTTCCACACCCCAAGAAATAGCTAGTTGGCGGTAAGGAGTTTCGCAAGGAGTCAGAGCTAGGATCTGAGTTGTTGGACGGTATTTGGAAATTAGCCTTGCTGTACTTCCACTCGAAGAGTGACAAACAATAGCTTTTGCACCTGTTTCATAAGCAATGCGACATACTGCCTCAGCTAAAGACTCGGTGACACTCAGACTACCAGCATCATAAGTCCACAGGGATTGACGGGCACCTTCTTTTAAGGCGTTTTCTGTTCGCACGGCAACACTGTGCATCATCTTGACTGCGGCTACGGGGTATTGTCCAACAGCAGTTTCTCCAGAAAGCATGACAGCATCGGTACCATCAAAAATTGAGTTGGCAACATCTGTGACTTCCGCACGGGTGGGGTCGGGGGCGCTAATCATGGACTCCAACATTTGCGTGGCAGTAATTACGGGTTTACCAGCACGATTGCAACGGAGGATGATATCTTTTTGAATCAGGGGAACTTGGTCAATGGGCATTTCTACCCCTAAATCGCCACGAGCAACCATGATGCCGTCAGCAGTTTCAATAATTCCATCGATATTCTCAACGGCTTCTCTTCTTTCAATTTTGGCGATGATGCGAATATTTGCGTTTGCTCCTTCAATCATCCGCTGCGCTGGTTCTAAGTCTTGGGGCGATCGCACAAACGATACTGCTACCCAATCTACTCCTGACTGTATCCCAAAGCGCAAATCATTGAGGTCTTTTTCGGTAATGGAAGTTACGGGTAAACGAGTTTCTGGAAGATTGACACCTTTGTTACTGGAGATTAAACCACCAATAACTACCTGCGCCCGAATTTTATCGGCATCGCGATCGCTAACAATTAATTTAATGCGACCATCATTAATCAAAATTGGTTCGCCGCGCCGCACCATTGCAAACAGAGTTGGCAATGGCAGAGGTATTTCCTCAGCACTACTACCTTCTTTTTGCAGGACAAAAGTCACTTCTTGTCCTGGTTCCACTGTTATCCCTTCTTGTGGCACAATTCCCAAACGAATTTTAGGTCCACAGAGGTCTTGCATCAGAGCGAGGGGTTTTTGTGCCTTACTACTGATTTCCCTGAGATATTTAATTGTTTGACCGTGAAATTCATGCTCTCCATGAGAGAAATTCAACCGCGCCACGTTCATGCCTGCATCTACTAAGGCTTGTAAGCGTTCGGGTGTAGATGTGGCGGGTCCAACAGTACAAATGATTTTGGTTCTACGCATGATGGAATACTTTAAAATAGCGATCGAGATTGGGTAGTAACCTGCAAAAAGCAATGATTGCCCAATGCAGATTTCTCATGGTCTATCTTTTTAACTACTAAATTTAGTAATAATACTCTTGCAGAAAATTAATTTATATGAATCTTTTTTTAACAGACGACTATATTGTAGGCAAAATTTCAGAATAATGAGTGTGTTTCTTACAATCAAATTGGTAAAGATTTGTAAAGCTTATCAAATTGCTACATCAAAATTTTCAGTTGATTGAAACCACCGTCGCAGGGGCGCAAAGCAAGAGCGCCCTTACAAACGGTGTGGTTCACGTATGTGAAAACGGCTGTAAACACCGGGCGAACAGTGACAACCGATCCCCGGTCACTGTTAATCGTTAAGCTGCCACTGCTACACGCTCTAACAAACCTTCTTTTTGTGCCATAGCCAACATAAGGTCAATGACACGATTGGAGTAACCCCACTCGTTGTCATACCAGGCAACAATTTTAAAGAAGTTAGAGTTGAGTTCGATACCAGCACCAGCATCAAAAATACTAGAGTGCTCATCGCCTTGAAAATCTGTGGAAACGACTTCATCTTCGGTGTAACCTAAAATACCTTTAAGCTCACCAACAGATGCCTCCTTCATGGCAGCACAGATTTCTTTATAAGAGGTAGCTTTGGCAGTTTTGAAGGTTAAATCAACTACCGAAACATCAGGGGTGGGTACCCGGAATGCCATACCGGTCAATTTACCCTTCAACTCTGGTAAAACCAGTGCCACTGCTTTTGCTGCCCCAGTGGAAGAAGGAATGATGTTTTGTGCTGCACCACGACCGCCCCGCCAGTCTTTTTTACTGGGACCGTCTACCGTTGGCTGGGTAGCGGTCATGGCGTGAACTGTGGTCATCAACCCTTCAGTTAATCCAAATTTGTCATTGATAACTTTAGCTACGGGAGCCAGACAATTGGTGGTACAGCTGGCATTGGAGACGATGGTATCTTTTGCAGGGTCAAACAAGTGATGATTAACACCCATTAGCAAGGTAGGAACCCTATCTGGGTCTTTTGTAGGAGCGCTAATGATAACTCGCTTTGCCCCTGCCTGTAAGTGGTTGGCTGCTCCATCATAATTGGTGAACAGACCAGTAGATTCAACTACATAATCTGCACCCCATTTACCCCAAGGCAATTCTGCTGGATTCCTAATGGAGACGCAAGGAATGAAACGTCCATTAACAACAATGCCATCTTCCTTTGCCTCAACCTGACCCTTATAGCTACCGTGGGTTGAATCGTACTTCAACAGGTAAGCAAGGTTATCCGGCGGCACTAGGTCGTTAATGCCAACAAACTCAATGTTGGGGTTATCAATACCAGCGCGAAATACAAGCCGCCCAATACGACCAAATCCGTTAATGCCAACTTTCAGCTTACTCAAGATCGAACCTCCTGTTTCGGGATTGGGATTGGGGAACCAGCCGCGTGCAGGAATTATTGCCGATGAGCGGGCTGGCGTGATTGGAGATTGGGAATTTATCCAATTCTCAATCCCTTCTTGAACCAATCCTGCCAATGTATGTTAGCGAAAGCCAATTTAATTGGCATCTTTTAAGATTTGTTAGGAAGGGTTAGTGGTTAGTGGTTCTTTTAACTACTAACTACTAACAAATTCCCTAATACGGCCACTTCCAGTCACGAATTTCCGGCATATCTTCGCCGTGCTTGTGGATGTAATGCTTGTGTTCGATGAGTTTGTCTTGCAGCATTTGCTTGACATAAGCTGCTTTGTAGCCCAGCTGTGGTACGCGGTCAATGACATCCATAGCCAGGTGGAAGCGATCCACATCGTTAACTACTGTCATATCAAAAGGCGTGGTGGTTGTTCCCTCTTCCTTGTAACCCCGCACGTGGAGGTTACCATGATTCTTGCGACGATAGCTCAAACGGTGAATCAGCCAAGGATAGCCGTGGAAAGCAAAGATAATTGGCTTATCAGTTGTGAAAATGCTATCAAAGTCTGGATCGCTAAGCCCGTGGGGATGTTCCCTCTCTGGCTGGAGTTTCATCAAGTCCACTACGTTTACCACCCGCACTTTCAGGTCGGGAAAGTTTTGCCGCAAAATGTCTACAGCAGCTAAAGTTTCCAATGTAGGAATGTCTCCCGCCGAAGCCATTACCACATCAGGCTCGCTACCTTGATCGTTGCTTGCCCAATCCCAAATACTAATACCTTTAGTACAGTGCTTGATTGCGGCCTCTACATTCAGGAACTGCAAAGCTGGCTGTTTTCCAGCAACAATCACGTTGACATAGTCGCGGCTTCTGAGACAGTGGTCTGTTACCGATAGTAAGCAGTTAGCATCGGGGGGAAGATACACCCGAATGACTTTTGCTTTCTTGTTAACAACTAGGTCAAGAAAACCGGGGTCTTGGTGGGAGAAACCGTTATGGTCTTGACGCCAAACGTGGGAGGTCAGGAGGTAGTTCAGAGAAGCAATTGGTCTGCGCCAGGAAATGTCATGACAAGTATCGAGCCACTTGGCATGCTGGTTGAAGAGGTGGGGGGTTTTCGCCCGTGCTTTGCCCTGCCAAAAAATTTGTCAGACTGCCCTAATATCATAATATTATTGTCTGTTGCTGTCGAGGTGACTTTGAACCGCAGCCAAATCCCAGTGCAAAAGGATTCCACCGTCGATGCAGCAAGTTAAACACCAATTTGGATTGGGGACAAGCCCAAACGCTTTGATTTTGCTTAATTACAGTTCTTTGCCACTAAGGATTTAAAAAGATGCGCGATAAGGCTACCTAATTTTTGTATGAATTTGGGGAAGGGATGGTGAAGGTTGGGGGAATGAAAGAGAATAGGTAAAAGTTAGCAAAGGTTAGCGGTAGATAAGGATTTAATGGTTTCCGACTCTTGCATTAAATGTCATGACAAAGACTTTGTAAAGTAGTAACTGATTGTGAAAGTCCTTGTCTTAAAAGTGTTTCTAAATATTCTTCTTGTGTCTTGGCAGGATTTTTAAGAGCCTTTCTGTGCTTTTTTGCGACTTCACAAATTTCTACTGGACTAAGGTCAATTAGATGTAAAATGAAATCGTCTGGATGTTGGGATTCAATGCCATACGGTGCAAGGTATCGAGACGGGAAGTCTCTGCCGTTAAAAGTAACGATAACACTAGCATGACAACGAATCGCTGCTGCCAAAACGTGACGATCGTCTGGATCTGGAAGCTCTAAACCTGTAATTAGATTTTCATAACCTGTCACTAGGCAATCTCTAACATTTTTATTCATTAAATCTTTAATTTTTATGAGAGATTCTATTGTTAAGTCAGGACGGTTTTTTAAGACATTTCTAATCCACTCCGAATGGATTTGCTCTGTCCATTTAGCTCTAAATAAATCAGTGACAGCAAGCCGCATAAGAAAATCTCTTAGCGGTGCTGGATATAAAACACAAGCGTCATAAACCGCTGTGAAGTTGGAGACTATGAATGCTTTTTTAGAACTCATTGTGCTTACAATACTAAAATATTTTTAAACTGCTTCTACCACAGAGTTCTTTTAAGTTCCACCTAGTAATTTACTGACACAAAATTGTAAGCACTCAATAGTCTGGGGTAAATCGCTTAGCAATTAGCCTCAAATGGAGTAAAGTCTTTTCCGTTCCCAATTATTGAGCGGATACATAAAATTCATGTACTTTGTGATTTTTATTCGTACCCCATATTTAGTTCTTGGGCTTGAGCAGTAAGTTCATCAAGAGTTTCCATTCTTAAAGCATCAATTCGATTTTTGTAGGCAATCAAATCTTGGTAACGAACTCTTCGCCGTGTTCCTACTTTGCGGTATGGTATTTCTCCAGACTCTAATAACTGTACTAAATAAGGACGTGAGACATTTAGAATGTCTGCTGCTTGTTGTGTTGTAAGTTCTGCATTTACTGGAATAAGAGTAACAGCATTACCTTTAGCCATTTGTGCCAAAATATCGACAAACAATTGAAAAGCTTCTGCTGGTACAGTTACGGTCTCGCTGACAACGTTATTTTCCACAATATTGATAGTGGGATAAGCACCTTTTCTTACATAAGAAGCTAGTGCTTGGCTACTAACTCTAGCCAAAGTAGTATCTTCTTCTGTAGGTATCTCGCTAATTCGGGATTTACTGAGTGTCATAGATATCAGATTCTCCTAGGCTAATATCAAATTGCACTCCACTTATCTACATAAGAATTACTAAAATCGAGGTTTTACAATGGATTGCAATTTCTGTACTTTTTATAGTACCTCTCATTTGAAATGAACGCAATGTACGAAACGAACGAAATCAATCGGATTTGCTCGTATGATTAAAGCTTTGTCTTCAAAAGCCTTGAGGCAGCTTATCTACAGATTATTCAATTATAAATTTTAATAATTAATATTTTCTTTATAAGCTTAGCTTTTAGCTTTCTTTTTTTAATCGAAGCGGCGTAAGTCCCCATCCCTCTACAGGGTGGGGATATAAGCCGGACGGTGACGATTGCATCTGTCAAAAGTCAGTGTGAGACTTGCCAAATGTTGATACTTCCATCAGCACTGCCGCTTGCAAGAGTTTTGTTGTCGGGGCTGAAGGCGACAGAAGTTACTTCTTTAGAATGCCCCCTAAGAGTGCGAATTTCTCTTTTAGTTTCCATATTCCACAGTTTGATGGTGTGGTCACTGCTACCACTAGCGAGAATCTTGCCGTCGGAGGTGAAGGCGATGGAATTTACCGAGTAAGAATGCCCTTTAAAGGTGTGGATTTCCTCTCCAGTAGCTAAATCCCAAAGCTTGATTGTGTCATCAGCACTGCTACTAGCAAGAATTCCTCCCGGTCCTTCTCCATCGCTTGAGAACTCAGAGGAGATTGGACTGATGGCAACAGAACGAATCGGTTCAGTATGCCCTACGAGAATTCTGGTTACCTGCTTGTTTTTTATATCCCATAGTTTTACTGTGCCATCCTCACTACCACTTGCAAGAGTTTGTCCATCGGGACTGAAGGCAACAGATCTCACCGTACTGGAATGTTCTCTGAGTGTCGTAATTTCTTTTCCGGTTGACAATTCCCATAGTTTAATTATGCCGTCAAAACTTCCGGTGGCAAGTATCTTGCTATCTGGGCTGATGGCGATAGACTCAACAGAACTCGAATGACCGTAGAGTGTGCGGATTTCCTTTTTAGTTAGGGGGTTCCACAGCTTAATCGTGTTGTCACCATTGCCACTTGCTACCGTCCGACCATCTGGGCTGATAGCGACGGAATGAACTGAACCAGCATACCCTTCTAATGTGCCAATCTCCTTTCTAGCCGCTAAATCCCACAGTTTCACTGTTGTATCAAAGCTGCTGCTGACCAGGATAACACCATTGGAATTTGCACTGATGGCAACAGATGTGACTAAGTTGGAATGCCCATTGAGGGTTTTGATTGGGGAAGTTTTACTTTCTGTTAGAGGGTTGAGAAGTGGGGACTTTTTTATGTACAAGCCGGCAAATCCCAGTAATAGAATGGCAGAACCTACCAAAATACCTTTTCTCAGTTTAGCTCGTTGAGGGGATGATGGTCGAACCGATACCTGAGACGATAGGTCTTGGATAACTTCGTTGGCTGATTGATAACGTTCTCTTATCTCCTTTTTCAAAAGCTTATCAAGAACCTTACCCAAATCATCACTGATTGGATTTTTCAAATATTCTCGCCATGAACTTACCCAGCTATAGCCATTTTCTGCCCACAGCCCTGCTGGTGAAACACCAGTCATTAAGTGAAAACACGTAGCTCCCAAGCTAAATAAATCGCTTGCAGGACGAGCTTCTCCATCTTGCATTTGTTCTAGAGGGCTATATCCACGCGTGCCGATGGTCGTTCCCGGTTTTGTTCGTACAGTTTCACTCAACTGCTTTGAAGCGCCAAAATCAATCAGTACCAGTTCCCCTTCTTCCACTTGTTTGAGGGGGGAAAAATTTCTTTCCCTTTGTCGGTTTCGTTGCAGCGATCGCCTCATAATATTTTGAGGCTTGATATCTCGATGGATCACTCCCTTTTCGTGGATAAACTGAAGAACGGGCAGCAAATTGAGCAAAACTTTCCGAATTTCTGTTTCGTTATAAATTAAGCGTTGTTGCAATTCCCTCAGCAAATTCTGCCCATCAACAAACTCTTGCACCAAATACAGGTAGTTCTCCTCCTCAAAGTAAGCCAGCAAGGTAGGAATCTGCGGATGTCTGCCCAGTTTTTGGAGTCGCTGTGCTTCTTGTTGGAATGACTCAACTGCTTTCTTAATAGCCCAAGTTCCCTGGACTTTCGGTGCCAATTGCTTGACCACACAGCGTTCATTCAGTTTGTCTAAATCTTCCGCCAGATAAGTTCTACCAAATCCTCCTTCATCAGAAAGGACATTTGTAACGCGATAATGACCGCGCAAAAGCGATACCAAGGGCGTGCCGCAACTCTGGCAATAAGTTATTCCATCTCGATTGAGAGGATTGGGGCAATCAGGGTTTAGGCAACAGAGCATCGTCTAGCAAGCGTGACTGTGCTGCCATCTATGATATTACATGAGCAAAGAACTATTGAGAGACCTGCCAAATCTTGAGAATGTTCTCAGCGGTACCACCACTAGCTATAGTTTGTCCATCTGGGCTGAAAGCAACAGAATAAATATTTCCAAAATCCTTCTTCAAGACACGGATTTCCTCACCAGTGTCAAGATCCCAGAGCCTGATTGTGTTATCATGGCTACCACTTACCAACTTCTTGCCATCAGGACTAAAAGCTACGGAATTAACCCTATCGGTATGCCCTAGAAAGGTTCGTATTCTCTGTTGAGTTGCTAGATCCCATAGTTGAATTGTGCGATCTTCTCCACTACTAGCAAGCATCAAACTATCAGGGCTCAGGGCAATAGAAAAAACCGAATTTTTATGTCCTTTTAGTGTAATAATTTTTTGTTTGCTTACGACATCCCAAAGTACGATGCTACTGTCATAACTACTGCTAATTAGTGTGTAACTATCCAAAGTAAAGGCGATGGAACTCACGGGTTGGTTGTGCCCCTTGAGAGGAGTGGCGATTTGTTGTTGGCTTACCGTGTTCCACAGTCTAACAGTCCCATCCAAACTACCACTAGCAAGCGTCTTACCGTCAGGAGCAAAGGCTATAGAAGTCACAGAACCTTCATGTCCTTTAAGAGTGGCAATTTGCTTTTTGCGTTCTACATCCCAAAGTATGATGGTTTTATCAGAACCACCACTCGCAAGCATCTTACCATCAGGAGCAAAGGCTATGGAATAAATATATCCCGTATGCCCGGTGAGAGTACCGATGCTCAGTTTGCTTTGTAAATCCCAAAGTATGATACTTTTATCATCACTGCCACTAGCGATGGTCAATCCTGTAGGGTTAAAGGCAATAGTATTAACATCACTGGAATGCCCTCTCAGGTTTTCTGATGAGCCATCATTTGCCACAGGTGTGTTTGTGGTATGATCATTACTTGAAGTTTCATCAGTGAGTTTGCGATCGCCCGAAGTGCTATTGGCTGGCTCATTGACTGGTGCTATTACTGTTTTCTCTAGGGATGAGCGGTACTGCAAATACCAAACTCCCCCCAATCCAATCAACAAAACGGCAATACTGATAAACATCCGTTGATTATTCAGCCTAATACTTAATTTTGATGAAATTAAGGTCGGCGGTAGTAATGGAGGTGGCGAAAGCTGCTGTACTATACTTTTGTAAACTTCATCAGCTGATTGATATCTCTCTTGATAGTTTACTGTCAACAACTTATTAATAACTTGAGCTAGTTCAGCACTAATAGGGCTGGCTAAATATTCTTGCCAGCCAGTTACCCAGCTATATCCCTTTTGCATCCAGACATCCGATGGCGACATTCCTGTCAACAGAAAAAAGCAAGTCGCGCCTAGACTGAATAAATCGCTAGCCGCGTAAGCTTGTCCATACTGCATCTGTTCGATGGGGGTATAGCCATGTGAGCCAATGGTTGTACCCGTTTTAGTCTGCACTGTTGTTGAGAGCTGTTTCGAGGCTCCAAAATCAATTAGCACCAATCGCCCATCACTCCGACGGCGGATGATATTTTGTGGCTTAATATCTCGGTGAATCACCCCTCGTTCGTGAATAAACTTGAGAACAGGAAGCAGATCTAGTAAAAATCGTCTAGTTTCCTTTTCACCATATTGTCCTGTTCGTTCCACTTCTTTCCTTAAATTCTCCCCATCTATATACTGCTGTACCAAAAACAGATACATATTTTGCTCAAAATAGGCAAAAAGCGTAGGAATTTGGGAATTTTCTCCCAATTGTTGCAGTCGTTTTGCTTCTTCTTGAAATAGCTCAATTGCCTTTTGCAATACTGTAGATTCTGGAAATTTTGGTGCAAATTGCTTAACTACACACAGTTCGTTCAGCTTGTCTATATCTTCTGCTAAATAAGTTTTGCTAAATCCACCTTCATTAGAGAGAACTTTAATTATACGATAACGGTTTCTTAACAGCGGGATCAATGAAGCTCTGCAAGTTTGGCAATTTAAGCGATAATCGTCATTTTCCGGATTTTGGCAATTGGGATTCAGGCAGTAAAGCATACTCAGCAGAATGCACTGGATTTTGTGTATATGTTACGTTATGCCGTATAGTTTTGCCATTCTCATTCAGGCTCTTAACTTTTTAGCAGCCAACATTTTTGGATAAGGGCTTTATTAACCGACACTACACAAGGGTAAGTCTCCACCATACCTAAAAAATCGGACTTCTGAACGAATAACTAAAAATTTCTTTCAGAATTTGCAAAAACCCTGTTTTTGAATTTGTTACAAAATATAAATTGACAAACATTTCAATTATAACTTTTTTTAAAGATTTAATTCTTGAATTCAGTAGGTAGGTGCAAATAAACCTACCCATGTAAAGAAATGTTGAGTTCCTCTCAAGCTTACTAACCACTAACTACTAACTACTATACAGTCCTAACGCCAAATTATGTTTATTCACACCAACTTACTTACTAAACAACTAACGGATATTTAATAATTAAAATATCCTTAACCTTGTTGAATGGTCGAAAATGAGTTATGTAAGATTTATACATTATACAGATTTTATATAGAGTCCCTCAGTCTTACTAAAACTTGTTTGGAAATTAAATCAATTCATTTAGAAAATTGATAGGAATACATTTGTTTGAGCTTGTCCAAGCAGAAACTTTATCTATTTGAGGGTAGGATAGTGGTAAGAAAAAGTGAAAAAAAGTATTTTAACCAAGTCAACTTCGTTTTTAGTTGTTTCATCAGTAGTGGTTTGTGGCTTGTTGGCTATGCTTTGCCTATAAAAGCTTTGAGAGTTACTCAGCAAGGCGGCTACACAATTGCCAAACTACCAGATGAAAGAGAACAAGAAGCAGTAAGTAAATTTATTGAGAAAATAGATACTTCCCAAGTGCCTGCAAGTCGCGCAAAGCCAAGGTCAGCTATTGAATCTCCTTTAGCGCCAAAGTCTTCGTCAGCTAGCAATCTGAGTACTGTAACTACTTCGATTACCACCCCAACTACAAAGCCCCAACACAGAAGTACTCCCAGTGCAGCTGCTGCTACCAACACCACCCCAACTCCAAAACCCCAACACAGAAGTACTCCCAGTGCAGCTGCTGCTACCAATACCACCCCAACTCCAAAACCCCAACACAGAAGTACTCCCAGTGCAGCTGCTGCTACCAACACCACCCCAACTACAAAGCCGCAACACAGAAGTACTCCCAGTGCAGCTGTTGCTACCAACACCACTCCAACTCCAAAGCCGCAACACAGAAGTACTCCCAGTGCAGCTGCTGCTACCAATACCACCCCAACTCCAAAGCCGCAACACAGAACCACTCCCAGTGCAGCTGCTGCTACCAATACCACCCCAACTCCAAAACCCCAACACAGAAGCACTCCCAGTGCAGCTGCTGCTACCAATACCACCCCAACTCCAAAACCCCAACACAGAAGTACTCCAAGTGCATCTGCTGCTACCAATACCACCCCAACTCCAAAGCCGCAAAGGAAACTTAATGCTGCTGTAAGTTCACAACAGCGCAATGGACAAACAATTGAAGGTTCACCTATCAATGCAAGTAAACAACCAACTTTCAAAGAAATTAACTTTGTAGACTTTGCACTTGGTATTCTGACTCCAAAGGACTATGGTTACAAAGGCAGATATTTCCATTTCTATCAGTTTGATGGGAGTGAGAAGCAACACATTCAAATTAGACTCACTGGCAGTGACGATAGACGCCGCACGAATAATTTAACGCTAGAGCCCTTTGTGCTTCTGCTCGATCCTGATAATAATGTTCTTGTAAGCAGAGGGACTACAGGAAGAAACAAAGATGCATTCATATTTGCACAACTTCCTGTAACAGGCAAATATACCATTGCAGTTACAAGCCGCGAGCCTGGAGATACAGGTCGCTATAGTCTGGCTATTAGGAACGATCCATCTAGTTATCTCTTTGATGAAATAGCCAAACTAGACGAAGGTTTAACTCTGAACAAAAATAAAAATTTTTACGATATTTCTAAATTCCAAGGGAGAAAATACCAGCGTGTTAGTATACGTGTAGATAGTGTTTATGAAGAGTTTGCCCCTTACGTAGTTTTAATGAATTCTAAAGGGCAAGTCATTGCTCAGGATATTGACAAAGAAGGTAAGTATACTGCATTAATTGACGCAGCACAGTTACCTGAAAATGATATTTACTATGTAGTGGTAATTTCAGCTATTCCACACGAGCATGGTAGGTATCGATTAAGTATTTTTTAATACGACATGGTATTTAGTCAAAGTGTTTGCTCAACTAAGCAGATACCAAGTTCTCGCTTAATTGTCAAACTCTGTTGTTTGTATTCCTCAGCGGTTTCTAAATCTCCCAGGTAAAGGTAAGCTTCCGCTAAAGATTGCAAACAACTGGCTTCTACGTGGAGATAACCTATCTGAGACGCCATGTCCAAACATTCTGCGTAAATATCCATTGCTTCCTCAATCAAGTTCTCACCCAGATAAAAGTCCCCCAGACCCTTGAGACATTGTACCTCTAACTGACTAGAGCCAATCTCTTGAGCCATTTCCCAGCACTTCCAGTAATACTCTCCGGCTGCCGATATGTTACCTGTAGTTTGGTAATACATCGCTAGGTCATAGAGAGTATGGGCTTCCATAGAATGCAACTGCAGTTCTCTGGCAAGTTCCAAACGCCGATGGGTCATGTCTATTGCTTGAGTATACTGGCTCGTGAAATAATAAGAAGATATCATTTGCTGAAGCACCATCGCTTCGCTATGCTTGGCACCTGTTGCTAGAAATATGTCTTGAGCTTGTTTGTAGTAGTCTAGTGCTTGTGTGAAAATGTCTTGCTGGTATAAGGTGTCTCCTATAAGTGCAAGTGCATTCGCTTCTCCTATGCGATCGCCTTCCGTTCTAAAAACTTTCAAGGCTTCATCGTAGGATTGTCTTGCCTGAGAAAACCTCCTGGTTTCTAAATAAACATTGCCAATAGCAAATTCTGCTGACATACCTTGTAAGGGACTATCGGCGTACACCCCTATCAACTGACGAACCAGCTTCATTAAATTATCAGCGCCTTCTCGATCTATCTCCACTGCCAAAACAGATGCACTCTGTCGTGTAGCCTGTACCAAATCTAAAACGATTTTTACCAAGTCAGCATCTATTAAATTTTGGTTGAGTTCTAACATCTCGGTTTTTGCGCCATTGGTATCGGTCAGCAGCGCTTTGATGAGTTTGAGATAGCTGTAGTAGCGTTCTTGGTTTACGGTGTGTATCAGTGAGTTACCCATATTGTTATCAGTAAGCTTTTGCTATCCGTAAATTTGTTATGTTTTAATTCATACTTATCTTCTTTAAAAGATACGTGGAAAAAATGAGTAACTTGTGAAGATGCGTTTGAAGAATTATTAAGAATGCAGCTTACTCCTTGGACGCTCTAAGATTACCGATTTTCATAGGGTAGGCAGTTACTGGAATGGTGCAAAATTGTTTACTGCTGTTTGAATTTTGATAAATTAAGGAACAAAGCTTTTCTTTGGAAGGAGCGGTAATTGAGGCTGAAAAGATAATCAAAGATTAATATTATAATCGTTGTGTTTTTTGTTGCGTTGCAGCTATTTTGTCAATCACTCCAAGGCAAGATATTGACTGTAACTCTAGTATTTCTATGGATAGTAGAACTTTCTTGAATATTTCTGTAAATAAATTATTGGCTAAAACCTTGAAAAATCTGCTAATTAGCACATTAGTTACTGCTAATTAGCAATTTTCTAGATTTGACAATCTTTGATTAAATTTGATTTTTATCGTTATTCTTCTCTAAACCAACCTCAGTCACCACAACAAAAATCGGCGTTGCTGAATTTGGTAATGAATTACGAGCGTAGTATGTTTTTTAATTTTCAGTAAATACCTGTATGGTTTTAAAAGTATATATATTTCTAACAACGCTTAACAGATCGTCTGTGTGCTCTCCAATAAAATGTATTTTTATATTTAAATCTATCTTTAGATAGATTTAAATTGTTCGTAACAACGAGATAAATAGAATGCTTTGTGAATCCCAAGGTAGAAGTACACAAAATTTGTAGCGATCGTCTACTTTTACACTGGCATATAATTAAGGTTGATTTAATGGTTAAAAAAGAGGATATTCTCAGGGCAGAAATTGATAGTTTAGCGGCTGAGATGACGTGGCTAAAAGCAGAAGTTGTTGAATTGAGAGCAGAAATTGTTTCCCTGAAGGCAGGATTAGATGACAGGATACAAAGTGCGATTTTACGCGCTCAAAGTAACATCATGAAGGCACAAGCACCGAAACCAGAATCTTCAGAATCCGACTAAGTAGGTCGGTAAGAAAAAACGTCACTGGTTAGGGTCGTCCTTAGTCATTTGTCATTGGTCATGAGTAAGGCTTGCTGACAGATTTACATTTTGTAACTCCTGTCTGTTTATTCACGCCGACTTACTTAACCTTTGGGATGTGTGTTATAGTTATGATAGAAAAGGCATAACTAAAAGCAATGAAGGGAACGAGTAATCTCTAAGTCGGTGACTAGCGAGTCAGGGACGGTGTAAGCCTGACCATACGGTAGAGACGAAAATCCTCCCCGAGCTGCTCTCCGAAAGAAGCGTTACAAAACGGAGACTGAGAACATATAGTTAGATCTCCTATCATGAATGCTTTCAGTAGACAGAGCCGTGTTCCGCACGTTACAGCGGGTCGCTCTTCCCGGTAGGGAGTAGTGATAGAGTCCAAAATTGTGAGATTTTGGTGAAATTGGGTGGTACCGCGCTCACCTCAGCGTCCCAATGCAGAGGAATGGGGTATTTGATTTGGTTTACCCCAAAACAGGGATATAAATGCCGAACATCTGGTTCGGCTAGTTTCTGGTGAGTGCGGTTAACTATGTTTAAAGAAGTTCAACAAGCAGTTTGCTTTCCAGATTTGGAGCGCGAAATCCTCGACTTTTGGAAAACCCACAATATATTCCGGAAGTCAGTGGATCGCGAGGCTGCCAAAGGTAATTTTGTCTTTTATGAAGGTCCTCCCACTGCTAATGGCAAGCCCGGAGTTCATCACGTCATCTCCCGTGCTTATAAGGATTTGTTCCCGCGCTATAAAACTATGCAAGGGTACCGAGTGCAACGGAAAGGCGGATGGGATACCCACGGATTGCCCGTCGAGCTTGGTGTTGAAAAGAAGTTAGGCTTTACCAAGAAGTCTGACATTGAAGCCTTTGGTATCGCTAAATTTAATGAGCTTTGCAAGCAATCGGTCTTTGAGTATATTCAGGATTGGAATACCATGACCGAACGCATTGGCTATTGGCTTGACTTGGAAAGTGCCTACATTACCTATGAAAACAGCTACATAGAGTCTTGCTGGTGGTTGATGAAGTCTCTGTGGGAGCGAGGTCTTCTATTTGAAGATTACCGCACGACTTGGCACTGCCCGCGCAATAATACCAGCCTCTCAGACCATGAGGTGGCGCAGGGATATCGAGAAAATGTGGAAGACCCTTCGGTGTATCCCAAGTTTCCAGCGCACCTGAGGCAACTTGTGGAACGTAATATTGTTGAATCTAAAGAACGTCCCGTCTATATCTTGGCTTGGACGACAACCCCCTGGACTTTGGCTGCAAATGTTGCTCTTGCAGTAAGAGGTGAAGCAACCTATGGTCTGTTTGCAGCAGCAGCTCGTGATGGAGATCGAGACCAAAAAGACCTCTATATTTTGGCTTGCGATCGCGCCAATGATGTCTTTGGTGAAAACAATTACCAGACACTGAAAACTTTTGCAGGTGAAGACCTCGTTGACCTGCGATACAGCCCTATCTTGCGCGGTCGTGTTCCAGATGGGGAAGACCTCTCTCAAGGTTTCCGTGTGGTTCTAGATGAACAAGTGACCATTGACGACGGAACAGGAGTTCTCCACGTTGCTACTGCCTATGGTGACCTTGAGCTTGGACGCAAGCACAACCTTCCCATGCTCTTCTCTGTGGATATGTTGGGTAAAGTTTACCCTGAGGTGAAGCCCATTGATGCACCTCCAGGTGACGGACCCTATACTGGAGTATTTTTCAAAGATGCAGATGAGCAAATTGCTTGGGATTTGTTAGAAAAGGGACTACTCTATCGCAAAACCAGCATCCGACACACTTATCCCTTTAACTATCGCGATGGAACACCGCTGATTAACTACGCCAAAAAAAGCTGGTATATCCGCACCACAGCAGTCAAGCACAAACTCATTGAGAACAATAACAAGATTGCATGGCATCCGGAATATATTCGGGATGGTCGATTTGGGGATTGGTTGAGAAACAACGTAGACTGGGCAGTTTCTCGCGAACGATATTGGGGTGCGCCCTTGCCTGTCTGGGTAAGTGAAGATGAAAGCGAGTCTCTCTGTATTGGAAGCCTTAAAGAGCTGGAAGAACTGACAGGGCAGGATTTGTCGGGGCTGGATTTGCATCGTCCTTACATCGATGAAATCACCTTTGAGAAAAATGGCAAGTGCTTCAAACGCGTTCCCTATACTGTCGATGTCTGGTTTGAGTCAGGTGCAATGCCCTATGCACAGTGGCACTACCCCTTTGAGAATCAAAACAGCTTGCACGAGAGTTTTCCTGCAGACTATATCTGCGAGGCAATTGACCAGACTCGCGGCTGGTTTTACAGCCTACACGCTCTTGCAACACTGCTAACAGACACTGGAAGCCCAGAACGACAAGCGGGTGTTTTGTCCGACATCAAACAGGACTGCCCTGCCTTTAAAAATGCGATTGTCTTGGGACACATTGTTGATGAGAAGGGCGAGAAAATGTCCAAGTCTAAGGGCAATGTGGTTGACCCTTGGACTGTATTAAATATTCAAGGAGCAGACGCGCTACGTTGGTACTTGTATAGCTCTAGTCCAAGCGACATGACCAAACGCTTTTCACAAGCCTTGGTTGAGGACACCTTGCGCGACTTCTTTATGACGCTTTGGAACACCTATAGTTTTTTAGTTCTCTATGCCAATCTCGACAAACCCGATTTGAAAAGCCAGATTCCGGTGACAGAACGTTCTGCTATCGATCGCTGGTTGGTAGCTAAAACCAATGCACTTGTGCGAGATGTTACGAACAAACTTGATGTCTACGATCCTACTAGTGCAAGTCGAATGCTCCGCGATTTTGTAGTGAACGACCTCTCAAATTGGTATGTCCGCCGCAACCGCCGCCGATTTTGGAAATCTACGAGCGATAAGCTGGGTACAGCTTGCGCTAAGAGCGATCGCGATAAACTTTCGGCGTATAAAACTCTTTATGACACCCTTGCGATCGTCACCAAGCTAATGGCTCCTATGGCACCCTTTATCAGCGAGCACATTTATCAAAACCTAGTGCTAAGTATTTTTCCAAACCAAGCAGAGTCCGTACATTTAGCTAGCTGGCCTGAGTGGGATGCAACCTTGATTGATGATTCCCTCATGGGTGACATGAATACGCTAATCAGAATTGTCGAGTTAGGACGGGCAGCCCGAGCCAAGGCAGGGGTCAAAACACGGCAACCCCTTTCTGAAGTTTTGGTACGGGTTCAAAGTGAGGCAGAGATTGCAGGGTTGAAGAATTTAGAGGACTTGTTAAAAGAAGAACTCAATGTCAAATCAGTGACATACTTAGACGTAACTGCAGATTTTGTAGATTATAGCGTCAAACCCAATTTGCCACTTTTGGGCAAACGGCTCGGTCATTTGCTACCTGCGTTTAGAAAAGCGCTGACAACCTTTGACAACCGCAAAATTGTCCGTAACATCCGTGAAGGTAAAGAAACTGTCATTGAACTGGATGGTAAAGATTATTCCTTTGAACCAGAGGCATTTCTCATTCAAGCTCAAAGTCCAGACAACTATGTGGCACTTGAAGAATATGGTTATTTAGCAGCAATCAACACTCAAGTGACACCAGAATTAATTCAAGAAGGGCTGATTCGAGATACCATCCGCCTGTTGCAAAACGCACGCAAACAGGCAAAACTTGAGGTGAGCGATCGCATTGACTTGGGAGTGACAACATCAGGAGCGCTCTTAGAGTCCCTCAAAGTCCATCTTGAATTAGTAAAAAACGAAGTACTTGCTCGGAACATTTTCTTTAAAGAGCTTGAGAATGCTGACTATCGAGAGCAGATAGACGTCAATGGTACACCATTAGTCATCAGCATGAACAAAATCAATTAAGACGCGCCATGGCGCGTCTCTACACCATAGCCAAATTTTTCGTAGGTTGGGTTGAGTCACGAAACCCAACACACAATCAAGTATGAAGGATGAAAAAATAAGTTAAGCGTAGGTTGGGTTGAGGAACGAAACCCAACACAAAATAAAGTATGAAGTATGAAAGATAAAGTATGAAAAAATAAGTTAAGCGTGGGTTGGGCAATGAAAACCGTTGAAGATTTAAGGACGCGTGCAAAAGAACTCAGTAGTCAAGCAGTTGAATTAATGCATAAAGCAACAGAATTATGTTTGACTGATAGAGAGCAAGCCAAACAGTATCGACAGCAAGCAAGAGAAGCTATGAAGCGCTGCCAAGTATTGATACAAGAGTTGAAACGTCAACAAGCAAGCTAAAAAACTTTTTGGTTTACTGATAAAATCCTTTTGAAATGGGTGAAAAGGAAAATCCGATAGAGATTAATTTCAGGCTATATAGTCTTTCCCTAAGCATTTGGAACAAGATAAAAGTAAGTTAACTTTGTCAAGACATCTTTAAGCATAAATATATTTGCATAATTTAACACCATTGAGGATTGGCAGCAATTAATGCTGCTGCTTCTGAGCTATGCAATGGTTTAGAGAAAAAGTATCCTTGAACAGATTGACAGTGGGAATTTTTTAAAATTGCCAGTTGCTCTTGTGTCTCGACACCTTCAGCGATCGCGGTCATACCCAGTTTATCTGCTAGGGCGACGATAATCTCGATAATACCCAGATTTCGTTTATCGGTAGGGAAATGTTGGGTTTCATTCTTCAACCCAACCTACGAATTACATTTGGTGATTTAAGCTTTTATAGAGCGCTATGGGTATCGATCATCTTCTCAAGTACAAGCGCCTTGCGATCTTGAGTTAGATGTTAGAAAGGGGGAGGGGATAAAAGCAGTAGAGTCGGTACTTTTACCCCAATTTGATTCAAGTTTAATTAGCTATCAGCGATCGTCAACTTCCAAGCCGCGCCTCCTCCAAGTCAAGTTCATACTCAATTCGGTGAAGCACTTCGTCGTTAATAATCCCCTGATTACGCAATCTAATGGTAGTTTTTCGCTCGGTAGCAAGCACCTCGTGGTGTAGTCTTCGGAAAGCGGCTAGTTGCTCGTAACTTCCCTTATCCAAGGCTGCACAGCAATTACTTAAACGTTGGATGCGGTCTTTGTACTGAGCCTGCAACCAGGCAACCATCTGGACTTGTGCAAGCACCCTATCTTCAGTAAAGAGTTCCTCAAGACGTGTCATCGCCGCCTCAGCTGCCGTAAGTCGAGCCTTCATCTCCTCCCTCTCGTTACCAACTTCGTCTACAATCCCGAGCCAGCGAATCAGTATTGGCAGGGTGAGACCTTGTAGCACGAGTGTAACCAAGATGACGGAGAAGGTAAGGAATATAATCAAGTCGCGCACAGGAAAAGGAGTGCCATTGCTTGTTGTGAGGGGTAATGCGAAAGCCGCAGCAAGTGAAACAACGCCACGCATACCAGTCCAACCTAAGAGCAAAAGTATCTGCCAGGGAGGAGAGGGATTTGTTTCGCTTAATTTGCGATTGAACATCCTTGGGATATAAGTAGCTGGGAATATCCAGAGTAAACGTATACCAATGACAACCGCACTAATTAGGACAGCGTACCAGATGAGAGTAGCTGTTGAATATTCAGAAATCCCCTTGAGGATGATTGGTAGCTGAAGACCAATAAGAATAAAGATGAGACCATTTAAGAGAAAAACGATAATATCCCAGACTGCAATAGTCTGAATACGAGTTTTAGGTGTAAGCACTTCCGAACTGTACCAATGGTGGTAGATTCCATTTGCAACGACTGCTAACACCCCCGATACACCAAGATGTTCAGCTAATAAATAGGCAACAAAGCCCATTAATATTGTGCTGGTGATCTCTACTAAAGAATCATCCATAACTCGATGTATCGACACAATGAGCCATCCAGTTGCCAACCCGATAAACACTCCACCTATCCCCATGACAAAGAACCGCAAACTGGCGTCCCAGAATGAGAACATACCGGTAACAACAGCAGCCACAGCAAAGCGGTACGCGACTAACCCCGTGGCATCATTCACCAGGCTCTCGCCTTCCAGGATAGTTATAATGCGTCGAGGAACACTCAGTCGCTGGGTGATAGCGGTGGCAGCAACTGCATCAGGTGGTGAAACAATAGCTCCTAGGACAAAAGCCACAGCCCACGTAAATCCGCCGATAGCTATATGCGCTACTACAGCAACAGCAGTCGTGGTGACCAGCACAAGACCAATAGCAAGCAGTGAAATAGGTCTGAGATTTGCTCGGAAGTCACGCCAGGAGGTATACCAAGCTGCAGAGGTCAGTAGTGGCGGTAAGAAGAGCACAAAGACGAATTCAGGGTCAAGTTCAACCTGAGGAAGACCTGGTACGAAGCCAAGAACAAGCCCACCGATAACAAGCAAAATGGGATAGGGTATAGCAAGCCTTTGGGCAACCACTGCAAGGGCAGCGACAATCAAAAGCAGTCCGAGAATCACCTCTATTTCATGCATGGTAGATAAACACGTGTTAGTTAGGTACTATCAGTTTGACTTGTGGAGGTTAAGAAGAATTTTCAATAATGAGTAGTAGCACAGGCGGATATACGCGTCGGTGCATTGCCCAAGGGTAATTCATAGAAAAAATTGTAATAATACGAATTATATTATCTGTTACGGCATAATACTATGGCAGTAATCCCTCCTTAAGTGCTGCTTTTTTCGCTAGCAGTAAACAGCGACTAGTAGCATCAAGTTTTATGCTTTGACGAAGCGCCAAAAGATTACTATTAGGCATAGCGCGGGCAGTACCCACCGTTGGGTGTTGGTTGGCAATGCCTGCTCTACAAAACTCGGTAATTTTAAAGCATCAAAGGGAGTAGCTAATTTTATTGTGGAAATAATGGCCAAACTTTAATAATGTTATCAGCACTGCCGCCACTGGCAATAGTTTGTCCATCTGGGCTGATAGCAACAGAATAAACATAACCAGAATCTTTCTTTAAAGTGCGAATTTCTTCTTTAGTATCTGAGTTCCAAAGTTTAATAGTATTATCATTGCTACCACTGGCGAGAGTCATGCCATTTAAGCTTTTACCAAATACTGTACTTGGTAGAAAAGCAACAGCATTTACTTTATCAGTATGCCCTTTTAATGTGTACGTAGCTTTTCCCGTCACTAAGTTCCAGAGTTTAATTGTTTTATCTTTGCTTCCACTGGCAAGAGTTAAACTATCTGGGCTAAAGTCAACCGAAAGAACTAAGTCAGTATGCCCCTTTAAGGTACGAATTTCCTGCCCTGTTGATATATTCCAGAGTTTAATTGTTTTATCCCAACTTCCACTAGCTGCGGTACGACCATCGGAACTAAAAGCAACGGAAACAACTGCTCTAGAATGTCCTTTAAGAGTGCGAATTTCCTTTCCTGTTTCTAAATTCCACAATTTTATAACTGAATCCAAACCACCACTGGCAAGGGTTTTGCCATCTGGGCTAAAGGCAATTGAAGAAACTCCGGCAGAATGTCCTTTGAGTGTGCCAAGTTCAAGTCCAGTTTCTAGATTCCACAATTTAATGGTATTGTCTGCACTGGCACTAGCAAGGGTTTTGCCATCTGGGCTAAAGGCGACAGCCCAAACCCAGTGAGAGTGCCCTTGGAGGGTAAGGGTTTTCTCTTGAATGGATAAGTTCCATATTTTAATAGTCTTATCATCACTACCAGTAGCAAGAAACTTCCCATCAGGGGAGAAGGCGACGGTATTCACATCGCTGGAATGACCTCTAAGGGTGGTTGGTGAATCAGTATCTGTGATGGTGGTGTTGGTTGGCTGAGTTACGGTGGTGTTGGTTGGTTGATTATTGTCAGGGGATTGAGTAACTTCTGGTGGGTGAGAGAGGAAAAACCAAACTCCTCCCAATCCCAACAGCACAATACCGGCACTCACTAAGAGTTGATTTCTCAGTTTATTGTCTGTTGCTGGTGGTGAAGGTGGCGGTTGGGGGTTTGATAAGTTTGGTGTCAGTAGGGTTGAGGATGCAGGTGGTGAAAGTTGCGATAAATCGTTAAGGACTTCCTCGGCAGATTGGTAGCGGTTTTGAATTTCTACTTTTAACAGTTTGTCTATAATCTTACCCAATTTCAGATGTTGGGTGTTTCTTTTGCTACCTTCATTCTTTAGATATCGCTGCCAGTAAGCAACCCAACTAAAGCCGTGTTGCATCCAGAGTTTGGAAGGAGAAATCCCAGTTAGTAAATGGAAGCAAGTTGCACCTAAACTGAACAAATCGCTGGATGGGTAAGCTTGTCCATCTTGCATCTGTTCGATTGGGGTATAACCATGTGAACCAATGGTTGTTCCCATTTTGGTGTGTACTGTTGCTGTTAGCTGTTTTGAAGCTCCAAAATCAATCAGCACCAATCGCCCATCACTAGAACGGCGAATAATATTTTGCGGTTTGATATCTCGGTGGATAACTCCTCGTTTGTGGATAAACTGAAGAACGGGCAGCAAATCTAGCAAAAGTTCGCGAATGTTACTTTCACTATAAGTTCCTACTTGTTGCAATTCTTTGAATAAATTCTGCCCATCTATATATTGTTGTACTAAAAATAAGTAATTATTTTCTTCAAAATATGCCAGAAGGGTGGGAATTTGGTTGTGTTCCCCCAGTTGTTGCAATCGTTGAGCTTCTTCTTGAAATAGCTGAACTGCCTTTTTTAGAGTGGATGCTTCCTGAATTTTTGGTGCAAACTGCTTGACAACACAAAGTTCGTTTAATTTATCTAAATCTTCAGCGAGATAAGTTTTGCCAAATCCGCCCTCATCAGATAATACCTTAATGACACGATAATGCCCCCTCAATAGCGGTACCAATGGTGTGCCGCAACTGTGACACAACTCGTTTTCCTCAGGATTTAGGGGACTCAGACAATCGGGATTCAGGCAGCAAAGCATTCTGGGAATCCATGTGTAGCTTGAATATATCTTAATTTATGTTTTATACTTTTGTTATATTTAATGATTGAACTTACCATATTTATGATTTTTACTCTGTAATGTAACTATTTTTGCCAATTGAGTGCTTCTGGAATTGCGATCGCTACCCCCTTAACTTTTAGAGCAAGTTCTCGATCGCTATTGGTTTAATAGATTTTTTGATGTTTTAGCTTTCACCTCTTTATATTTTTATATATACTGAATCTTCTTCAATATAGATAAATACAATCATCATTAGTGTAAAGATTTATAGAAGTTGTAAATAGCATGATTTTTAAGTTGCCTATTGACAGTAATCTATAACAGTAGAACAGCAGATGAATTATATTATTTTGTTGGTGAGATGTAGTAGGGTGTCAATCTACCCTTAGTACAATATTCCCATCAAGAGGAGTGGCAAAATGGCGGACAAAAGCAACAAACAAAGTAGAAATAAATTCGACTTGGCTTTAATTTGTTGCATGAGTAGTAGTTTGTTAATAACAAGTTATGGCTTACCGATTAGGGCTTTGGCAAATCCTTTACACTCCAAACCATTTTTAATAGCTAAACCACCAGATGAAAGACAGCCAGAAGCTGTAGAAAAAGGAATTGAACAAATTCCTGTGGCTCAACCACCTGTCTCTCGACAACCAAAACAACCCATTGAATCACCTTTACCTGTAAATGTATCTTCTGAGCCTGTAAATTCTACCCCAACATCCCAACCTTCTGAAACCAGCGCAACTCAAAAACCCGCAGGCTCTACCCCAGCACCCAAACCTTCCAATACTGGCACAACTTCTACACCACCTGCAACGGGTGTATCAACCCCAGCACCCAAACCTTCCAATACTGGTACAACTTCTACACCACCTGCAACGGGTGTATCAACCCCAGCACCCAAACCTTCCAATACTGGTACAACTTCTACACCGGAACAGCCACCACTATTGCAGTAAAAACTGCAAAAGAGAAACTGCTTTTACGATTAAGATTACCTACACCAGATGTCAGAGAACGCATACTCACTGTCTTAAAAATGGATGAACTTTATGGTGAAGAGTTCATTTGCGATCGACAACTACTGCGTGAACTGGTAGGGGTTTTGCTGACACAGTCAGATTGGGAAGCTATTGCAGCAGTTGCAGCAGATGCGTTAAAAGCACAAATTATGCAGAAAGTTTCTTTTGAGAAAATTTCGGCGTAGCACATAAGGTAGTAAAAATTTTGTCAGCCTCTTTGGCCATCCTAACCCGAAGTTGTGATTACTGTACCGGCACTCTAGCAATAAAATAAATGCAACCGACAACACAAAAGATTTTGATGGTAGTTGATAAAGTTTTTTAAAAAAAGCCACTGTTATAGTCTGAACCCACAAAATTTTGTTTGATAAATGATTGTCAAGTTATACAATTAAGCAACTAAAAATGCTCTTAAAAAAGGTTTGGTCAAAAGGACAATAGCGCGGAGCGCTCTTCTAGCGCGATCGCTAATTTTTTATTTCTTCATAGAGTTTGTGCTGTCTCCATCTTCTTGTTAAATCATTAGTCTTACCTACTATAAAGCACTTCATTGTTATAGGAGAGAACAAAATAAATACTTGAACAGTGCGGTAAATTTCGTTTATCCGCCAGGGGAAGAGATGGCAGAGCCTGGGGATTTATTGTGTTTGGCGCTACCACACTCATGCCACCTCCACAATGGAAACAACTTTATCATTGTCATCATCGGGTACGTACTCTAAAAGTTCTCCAGGTTGGCAGTTCAATACTCTACAAATTCCATTCAGCCTTTCTGGAGCCAATCTTGGCATATCGTCAACCTTACGCAATCTATAAACAGAATTTTCAGTGATGCCTAACGCTTCAGCTAAATCCTTGTTTCTGACCCGCTTTCGCGCCATCACCTCATTTAATTTCCAACGAATCACTTTATTTGCGGAAATACACTACATCCCCAGTTTAAAAGTTCTTAGGCGTAGATTTCTCTACTCCTCAATATTTTCACAAGAAGTTGTTTTATAATAACTAGAAATTGGATAAGCTACGTTTAGTGTAGAATAGTCATAGTGCGGATGAGACTAAAAAGCTCAGAAAACTTGCCAAAAAACAAAGGCGACCGCCCTGACACCAGTCTGAGTGCGATCGCCTTGAAAAACCAATTATATAACTATTTATCATGCCACAAAACCAAGCTCTTGCAACAGACGAACAGATTATTGCTCAACGAGAACTCAACCAATACGTTGAAGCCCAAGCCAATGCCATAGCGCCCCAGGCTCCTGAAGATTCCTTTGATGCACTTGCAATGGCGACCGAAAGCATCCTGGCTCATGCTATGGTGCTTGCCCAACAAAAGGAGCACTTGTCCAAAACTGCCTACAGAAAGCTTGTCAAGCAGTACGGTTGGAAAAATGAAGACCGCAAGTACTTAAAAGTGGCTGAATCCTTCAAGGGCTTTGCTTGCCAAGATTTAGCCCAAATCGAGCCAACAACCATCTTTCGCTTGGCAAATAACTCCAAAAAGTACCAAAGCGTTATTGATAAGCTGCATTCCTTAGCAGAGATTAACCAATCTGCCGTGCGCGAACTCATTGCCCAGGTGCGACAATCCACCGAACCAAAACAGGAACAATCCAGCATCTGGCGGCGGACGAAGAATGGGGGGCGGTATTGCCAAATTCCACCGATTCATGAGACAGACGAACGGACTGGTACTACCTTGCAAAAGATGATGGATGAGGAAGGGTTAACAGCACAACGTATTGTTGCTGAAGCCATCGCATTGCGGCAGGCGTACAAGGAAGGTCGGTTGGTGTTGGTGGAAACCCCTGAGTTGTCTGTGGAGGAAGAAGAAACATCGGATGTTTGGGTTGATGAGAGTACGGACACTGATACAGAGGGTGGTTGGACTTTTGAGCCAGAACCAGAAAGAGACGATTGTGATGCTGCTGTTGAAGTCGAACTGGAACAATCCACCCAATCCCCAGTTGAGTTGTTGATTGAAACATTTCAAGAAGCTACAACTTGGGAGCAAATTAAAGAAGCTTTATTGGTTCACGAGGAATACAAGCAACAGGCATGGGAGGCACTGACACCCGTTGAGAAAAAGCGGGTCAGGGAGTTGATGCCAATTGAGTGGAGGAAACTGTCTGAGGCGAGGAAAGCAGGCTTGATTGTTAATTTTCAAGAAATTAGAGAAGGTGTTTACCAGGTACGGCGAACTGGGCATTTGTTGGGGGAAGTAGTTAGTTCATCTAGGTTGGATGCTTTTTTGGCTCAGTTGAGAGGTGACGGGCAAAGTTCTGCTTGAAGTAGGATTGCTTGCACGAGTGCGATAAGCTGGGTACGGCTTGCACTTAAGCGATCGCAATTCCATTTAGTTCTGGGGGAAAGCAATATTATTGGTATGTTGCTGGTGATAAAATGGTACGGTTTGCGCTGTGCGATCGCCCAAACGGCAGTTGCCTTATAAATTATTACATACCGATTTGCGTACACAACGCTTGCTGTACTGAGCCAATAGTGGGGTGGCTTCTTGCGGCAACAATCTTAAACCACTAAGTAGGTCGGTGTTGAAAATTGTCGTTATGACAAGGCAGGAGGCAGAGGGCAGAAGGCAGAAGGAAAGAGCTTTTTGGGCAACTTTACTTTCCTTTACATACTGCGGTTTTTTTGCGCCATTCTACTTAACTGCAAAGTTTTGAAAAAGATTTTTTTACAAGAAGCGGAAAAAGTGGCTTTGGATTGGGCTTGCGTATATTCCGAACGATAACACAGTTAAAATACAGCAGTTAATATAAAACTCGATATATCACTTACCCTGCTGACTGGTAAGTTTTTAACAAATGAATATTAAAAAACCCTTGGCACTTGACCAACCGGAAATAGGTAACTTTATCCGGAAACTGCGCCTTTTGACTGGTTTAACCCAAGAGCAATTTGCAGCCAGTTTGGGTGTGACGTATCCAACAATCAACCGTTGGAAAAACGGGCACTCATAGCCTTGCCGTACTTAACGCTAAAAAAGCTTCAGATTTAGTTCAGGCTTTCTTAGTAGATGCTTCAATTTATCATTCAAAATATAAACCACACTACTTGAATGTCCGATCAAACTCAGTTTGCAAATCTGCTTGTACTTTTAATATATCCCCATAACGCCAATTATTACGTCTTCGGAGCATAATTGAGATGATTCTTGCCAAGTCGCCAAACTTAGAAACTAGTGACTCGGCAATCTGGCGCGGCACTCCATCCTTTATCAAATGTTTTATTTTTTTCCATAAATAAATTTAGGGGCTTTAAACCGTTTGGCAGAGCACAGAGAACTTACAGTTGTATAAAAGCTTACTATCTTTTCTTCTGCCCTCTGCTTTTCTTCCGGTAAAATAACCACCCTAATATAACGTGTAGTCATTTCGTTGTCATGTAAAAATAGTAATCTTGAAAAATATTAATATTTTTTTAAGATTAAAATGTTTATAAATATGAGTTAGTAAAAAACTTGGTTCTAGTGAACAAAGGAATTGCTCTACACTGGCTTGCCTAATCCCTCCTTCAACAGACCAGTTTAAATCTAGCCACTTGCTAAGTGCTTCAGTAGTTTTACTGAAAATCAGTAATTTTACAATTTATAAAATAAGTGTAAAATTTCCCATTTGTCACAAGCCACGCAGCGTTGAGATATGTGCGTTCAGTAACACATTACTATCGCTGTACGATGCATCCTGCCAATAGGCTATAACAAGGATTAGCCCATTATACGCACACAGCATAAGTCTTTTTTGTCTACCCTTGTTCCAAGAAATCCAAAGTGTTACAACTCACGTCCTTGATGAGAATTACATCTATTTAAAAGCTTAACGACATGAATTTGATAACACGACAAATAAATTCTTATCCGACAATTCCTATACGACAATCACTCGATTGTTAAAGAGTCATATTTGGCTTTTAAATATCATAACTGACCCAGTAGATAAGTAAGTGGACAGAAATAAATAAAACTGTGTTACGAAATGTAAATAGATCTGAAATCCTTACCAATGACCAATGACTAATGGCGATCCTCATAAGTTAACTTTATTTGTGTCATCCTACTTAATTAGAGATTTAGCATGCAAGTTTAATTTTTGAAACAGAAGTTGTTCTGTCAATTTATTAAAAAATATGAGAAAAAAGAGTTAAGAAAAAATAAGTGTTATAATAGTATACCTTTAACAAGGTAAAGTTAACTAAGTTGCCGGATTTACTTGGGTATCTGCTGCAACTTAGAAAAAACTACAGGATAGTATAATCAAAAGCGCATCTTACCCAGAAAAAAACAATGCATGAGATTGGTAGGCTCTCTGATTTTCTACCTAGATATGGGGCATATGTGGCAAAAAGAAAAACAAATTAGTTCGGCAGCCTGTCTGTATTTACTGCTGGTATTAGCTACCACCCCAGCAGCAGCCCTCTTCGTGCCGAACCCAGCACGGGCACAATCTTCCGCTAACGCTCCGGCTTCTCCGCTACCAAAACCTGTTTCAAGTGATACCAAGGTGCGGATTGATGGTTCGGAGATGATGTCTGTGATTAACCCAACATTGAAAAAAGGTTTTGAGAAACAGTTTTCTGGTGTAGAGGTTGAAGTAGCTTCTAATGGAACTGAGACTGCACTCAAAGCTCTCCAAGATGGAAAAATTGACATAGCTGCCATTGGGCGTGGTTTGACACCAGAAGAAAAAGCACAAGGTTTGGAACTCATCCGCTTGCGTCGAGAAAAAATTGCAATTGTGGTGGGTAAAGACAACCCCTTCAAGGGAAGTTTGACAGTCAGGCAATTTGCCAGAATTTTTCGCGGCAGAATTACAGATTGGTCGCGTTTTGGAACTTCTCAAGGTAAAATTCGTTTCATAGATCGCCCAGAAAGCAGTGAAATTCGGCAGTCTTTTCGCGGCTACTCCATCTTTCAAGCCACTAAATTTTCTACAGGTTCTAATGCTATACAACTAGCTGAAGATAACCCCTTAGAACTTGTTAAGCAGTTGGGAAAGGATGGTATCAGTTATATCAAGGCAAACCAAGTATCCAAACTGCAAGGTGTACGAGTTGTACCAATACACGGAACCTTGCCTGATGACCCCAAGTACCCGTTTTCACTACCGCTAGTTTACGTTTATAAGAAAAACCCCAGCCCAACCGTCAGTCGTTTTCTGAGTTTTGCTACCACGCCTTCAGGAAAGCAAGCTATAGAAGATGCCAGGGTTGCTGAAGCTGTTAATATCGCCTCAGGTAGAGCTCGGCCAGTTTCCCAAGCTATAAGTATCTCAAACGTAACTGTCCCAACACCAACTTTTTCACCAAGCACTGAAGCTACACCCGCACCAACAGTTGAGACTGCCATACAAACAACAGCTACCAGTGACACGGCTTCTCCTAACAGTCGGGCGTTTGTACCACCTTCTGATAATCGTGAAACTAGGCAGGAAATTACACCACTACTTTGGTTACTGGTACCTTTGAGTATAGGTGGTTTGATTCTCTGGCGATCGTTTACAAAACGCTTTTGGAGAGATGAGGAAACTCAGACGACACCGGAACTCACTTCCAATCCACCTTTAGAAGAAAACGGTTTTCACCCAATATCTCCCAGTGAAACAGTCACTAACGGCAAATCAACACTCTTACCCAATTTTACACATCTTGCCACTGTTAACGGAGGTGCAGGTTTGGCAGGTGGTACCACCTTGGTAGCAGGAACAACGCTACAGTCAAAAACGTTAAAGACAGTTAGTGATGGGATAACCGAAGAAAGGTCTGCAACTGCCAATGGAACTGTTGTCCAACCACAGGTGACACAAGTACAAGCTTTGTACCCTACATTACCAGATGTCTGGGATGAGCTTGCATCTGATGAGCAAGCGCTGTTAACTCAAGAGGCAACTTCATCGACACCTGTTGAGCAACAGAAGCCTGAGGAAGTAAAATCAGAAACCGATAGTATCGCAACTCAGCCAGCAACTTCAGCCACGAATCTCCCAGAGGATGACACCGGATTGGATTTAGATTGGGAAGCACCAGTAGCGGTTGTGACTCCTTTGTACTCTGGATTGCCAGACATCGCAGCAGTGATATCCAGCGTGCAACAAGAAACAACTGCACCAGCAGATTTATCCACCGATATATATGATATAGAAGATACTCAACCAGAAGTCATTGAAAACCTGACAGGGGCATCTCACAGTCTGGAAAGGAGTATTATTCTCACACCCCGGACTCCTCAATGGGCTTATACTTTTTGGAATATTCCTGATTCTCAGCGAGAACAGCTACGACAGCTGGGCGGTTCGCAGTTAGCGGTGCGACTTTATGATGTGACCGACCTTGACTTGAGTTATCAAAGCCCCCAGCTTGTGCAGCAGTATGAATGTGAAGAAACAGTCCACAACTGCTATGTGGCTATTCCAGCAAGCGATCGCGATTACACGGTCGAAATCGGCTACATTACTGATGATGACCGTTGGTTGCTCCTAGACCGTTCCGAGACGGTTCGCATCTCTAACCGCCCTCAGTCAGATTTCTGGTTTGTCGCCGATGCTGAACTCATTATCCACGGTGCAACGGAGCCCGGTTCAACCCTGACTATTGACGGTCATCCCGTTAAACTCAGACAAGATGGGACTTTTCACCTGCGAATTCCCTTTACAGAAGGTGCAATTGCCCATCATATGAAAGCAACTTCTACCAATGGAGAACAGGCTAAGACTTTACAGGTGAAGTTTGTTAAGGAAATTCCGGATAGTGAGAAATGACAAGTTGCCAAATCTCTCAACCCAGCACGACTATCTAGGAACTATGGGTTGGAACAGAGGGCTGTGTCACAAAGTCAATTGATACATATATCCCCCTGCTCTGCCACAATGACACTGAAGCCCTTTTTTGGGAAAGCCGTCACAGCGCTATCCCTAACAGTCATTGCTACTGTGACTGTTATCCGCGTGTATCCTACCGATGCTTATTCTGCGCCAATTGCTCAAAACCCAGTCGCCCCACCCCAACAAAAAAACAGTCAATTGATTCGGACTTTGGTTGGACATTCAGCCCCAGTTCGCGCCATTGCGATCTCCAAAGATGGGTTGACTCTGGCTAGTGGTGGTGACGACAAGACTATTAAGCTGTGGAATATTCAAACAGGGCAGTTACTTGCTTCTCTATCCGGTCACTCAGGGGAAGTAGAATCTATTACCATTAGCCCCGATGGACAAACTGTTGTGAGTGGTGCGAAAGATGGACAAGTCAAGCTGTGGGACTGGAAAAATCGGCGATTGTTACGCACTTTGACCGGACATACAAGTGCAGTGACCGCAGTTGACATAACTCCCGATGGCCAAACTCTAGTCACTACTAGTGGAGATACGATTAGGCTGTGGAATATCAAGGATGGACAGCTACTCCGCACTATGAAACCAGGGGCTTTTTCTCTCACCATTAGCCCCGATGGTAAAACTCTTTTTACCGGTCATGGCGATGCCAAAATCAAATTGTGGAACCTGAGCAGTGGGAAACTGTCACGTACCCTTGTCCCTCCTGCAAAATCGTCTGGGGTGACATCAGTTGCGATCGCTCCTGATGGGCAAGCTCTTGTCAATAGCGGCGGTGATGATACTTACCAATCGCTTCCACAAACAGATGGCAAAAATATCAAAGTGTGGGATTTGAAATCGGGAGAATTAATGCACAATTTTTCTGCCCATCTTGGTACTGTTGAAGCAGTGGCGATCGCTCCCAATGGGCTGGTGTTTGCCAGTGGTGGTCAAGCCCGGAGGGTTCAAATGTGGAATTTGAAGACAGGAAAGTTACTTCGTAGCTTTCAAGGTCATGGAGGCGGAGTTTATGCTCTTGCTTTCAGCCCCAACGGACAAATGCTGGCTAGTGGTAGCGGTGACAAAACCGTTAAAGTCTGGCGAATGTTGCCTTCTCCTTCACCTCAAGGTCCGATCGAGCCGTCAGGTTCTGTTGGAATGAATGTTTTACCTGGCGCGTCGGTACGTTTTGATGCCCGCATATAAAGTTATGTTACGCGTTTGAAGTGCGATCTCTTGGCGTTTATGACGTTAGCACCCCGTACTAAAGTGACGCGGCTTTGCACCTCGGAAAAAAGTAAATACGGAGCTATAGTTATAAGTGCAGGGGCACTTGAGGGGAGTACCCCAATGCAGGCAAAATTAAGGGAATCCACCACAAGTATGGCGTACATTACTCCACAGAACCCCAAAACCAGTTGCCTACAGCACCGGGTTCCTTTTCAGTTAAAAATTCTTTTTTAGCAGAAACAAACTCTTTTTTAGAGAGAATGCCGTCTTTATCGATATCAAGCTTGGAGAAGACAAAATCTGATTTTTCAGCATCTAGGTCAAACACACTGAAGAAGAGCCGATGCTCTTGTTGTGATATGTGACCATCACTGTCTAAATCAACAATGTCGAACAAAGTTTCTATTAAAGGGTCATTGTAATCTGGATTTGAAACCGCTTGCTCTACGCTCTGACATTTAACAAATGTATAATATTGATGCACTGGACAAGTGCTTATACTCACATCTTGCACCTTCTCAACAACGAGGTGGTGGGGCAGTGCCCACCCTACCGAAGAATAAGCTTTTTGGGCTTTGATTTTTGCAATAAGGTGATGCTGCAAGATTTGAACCTCTAACTAGCTGACTGGTCCGCTAGTTAGAGGTTCAATTGTTAAATAAAATGGAAATATGTTTACTTGTTATCAGGTAAGTATTCTACAATTTAGTTACTAAAAAAAAAATCATAATAGAAACTAAGCAAAAATATAAAGTATAAAGTATGTTACAAAAACCACCTAATCAATTTAGGGAGAAATGAAGGTGGCGTCACAATCTTCTACAGATAGGGTACATTTCAAGAAACCACAAATAATTTTAGCGATCGCGTCGATGGCGAGTGGTGCGGCGCTTGTAGTTAGTATTTTTACTAAAGCATCTTTGGCAGTAACGTTATTGTGTTTAGGGATATTTGCCCTACTGATGATGATATCGAAATGGTCACGTACTTCAAGCATTGAACGACCAGTAATTAAGAAAAAAGCTTTGATTGGAATTGTATCGGGGTTTGTTGCGACGGTAGGATACGATATATCAAGGTTGTTATTAGTAATGGTAGGTGGATTAAAGTTTTGGCCTTTTGAAACGTTTGTTTTATTTGGCAAGTTGATTATTGGAGAGGGAACATCTAAAACGGCGGCTTATACAGTTGGTACGATGTACCATTTTTTGAATGGAATGTTGTTTGCTGTAGCTTATTGCTTTTTATTTGGTAATCGTAACTGGAAATTTGGTGTTCTATGGGCGCTAGCACTGGAAGTATCAATGTTTACCATTTATCCTGGTTGGCTTGACCTAAAAGCGGTCATGAAGGAATTTACGATAGTTTCTTTATCTGGTCACATGGTGTATGGTGCCGTGTTAGGAATTTTGGCACAACGTTGGCTGACATCTACGAGTAGAAGTAAGTTGGGAGGGGATGCTAATGATTGAATTTTGGTGGGATCATCTACCTTTAAAAGTTAGGCATATCTCTTCAATGTTGGCTCTTGTTCTAGCCGATGGAATTTATTTGACAGCATTCAGAGGTGTTGCATCGACGCCCCCTTTGATTTTATTATTAGGGTTTTTTATAGGTTTGTCACATTTTTGGTCTGGTGATACTTTTACTTACTCAATTCCAGCGATGGTATTAATGCTGGTTATCAGTAGTTTCAGTGCTGCCTTGGGAACCTGGTTGTGGCTGGGTTATGTAGTTGGGGATTTTATTTTATTTCCACATTTACAAAACCCCAACTGGTTAAATCTTGATACTTGGATTTATGTTCGATTACCTTTATTCCTATCTTATTTTTTATTGAGCTTTCTACTTGTTTCTATACCTTTAAGTACGAGATTATTGCGACGGTTGACATTGCCAAATTTGGAAGAAAAATTGTCATCTCTAACCTTTGCCCAACGTACTTTTATGACAGTAATTGCAGCAGGACTACAAGCAATTATTGTGAGTGTTTTAGTGTATATTTGGACACAATCAGTCCCAACATTAATTCGACCTGTATATACTTGGCAAGGTCAACAACCATCAGTTGCAGCAATCGCTCCTATACAGCAGAAGGGTCAAATACTAGTAATAATAGCAGCAATTTGTGGAATTATTAGAGTTGTATTGGAGTACCGTGCCTTAATTAACTCAAGTGTTAAAGAACGTTTATCAAAATTTCAAATAGCATTTAGCCAAACTGTAGCTAAACAAAAATCATTACCTGTTTGGTTAATAGTGCCGATTAAAGCGGCTTTTAGTATATTTATGCTTTCTGGAATTATTTCAAGCTGGTCAGATGTAATACTTTTGGGAGTTCCCTTGCTACTAGCTATGTTTATAAGGGAAGGTCTATTTGTCCGGCTAGATGCTCGATTGGTTTATTGGATTTGTAAAATACCTCTTTTAATCAGGCTGATAGCTGCTTGTGTAATTAGCTATCTTTTGGCGGGAATAATTGTCAGGTCAATGTGGAATAGTACTTCTACTTTTTTGCCAATAGTTATTTCGACAATTGTTGGCTATGCTGTTTTTTCAATTCTTACGCTTAATTCTCATTACCGTACACCCAAAGAAATAATTGCTGGTGGTGGACAGTCATGAGTAAATATATCATTGCATTTATAGTATTATTTATAACTTTATTTGGGTTTAACCAAACAGCTTTGGCTGATAACTGTGGTAGCCTTTCTGATTGCTATGGTGTTATCCGCAATGCAGCGATCGCTGGGGGTTTGATAGCAGTTTTTATTGGATTGGCGTTAGATTTTACACCAATTATTGGGGATATTAAAGGTATCATTGAGGCGTTTACTGGGCGCGATCGGGTTACGGGTCAAAGATTGGAGTGGTGGGAACGGCTTTTGGGTGCTATTCCTATTTTGGGAAGGGTGGGTGATTTAGCCCGTGTTGGTAGAGTGATTGATGGTATAGGTGATGTTGCTAGAAGAGCGGATAATTTAGGTGATGTTGTTAGAGGAGCGGATAATTTAGGTGATGTTGCTAGAGGAGTGGATAATTTAGGTGATGTTGCTAGAGGAGCGGATAATTTAGGTGATGTTGCTAGAGGAGCGGATAATTTAGGTGATGTTGCTAGAGGAACGGATAACGTTGGCAAAGTATCTGGTGCAGCACAAAGAGAAGTTTTGTCTCATGTATCAAGTGATGTTAGCAAATCATTCGACAATATTGATGACTACAGAAGGACAGAGCTTGGAAGACCACCATATACAGGAGATAGAGCAGTAGATGGAGTTGTTTCCAAATTTGAAGTTGGAGGCAAAGAGTTCTTTGGACACAATTCTTGGGCAGGAAGAGGAGCAGAAGCTGACCAACAAGCAAGACAAGCTTTCCGAGATGCAGGTTTATTAAATCCTTCTGGGAGACCACCAGTTGGTGGTACTGCTAATCATGCTGAAGGTCATGCATTTCTACAGGCACAACAAGCTGGTGCATTAAATGGAGGACATGGGAGACTTTTTATTGACTCAGATATGTGTGGGTATTGTGGTAGAAACGGAGGAGTGAAAAATCTTTTTCTTGGTTCAGGTCTAGATTCATTGGAAGTATTTGAAAGATTACCTGATAGTAGAATTATTAGAACTGTATTTCGCTGATAGTTTTAGGGTACTTATAAATGTTTGTTAAGATTTTAAGTTATGAAAACTTAAACGATAAATCTCGTAGCGTAGAGGTTGTAAACCCAACATGGTCAGATATTCGAGATGCAATTCTAAAATTAGATGGGCATTATCGGTCATCTATTTCACTTATGAAAGATGAAGATGACGAATATGAAGAATATATGGGAATTGGCGGAGGAGGCAACAGCGGCTTATACATCTGTTTTATAAGCACTCAAAATCCAAATGATTGTGATTGGCAACTTTACGATCCATCAAAATCATCGTCAGATTCTGTCGAGATTATAGCTGGACAAAAAACATGGTTTGCTTTAAATGTATGTGTTGGTATTAACGAAATTCTAAAAGCAAGTGAAGCTTATGCAAGATTTGGTAAAAAGGATGAATCACTTTATTGGCGAGAATATGAATAGTTTAGCTTTTTAATAGAAGCAGCCTAAATGGAAACTAACTATTAATGTAATCTACCAAACCCACCAAATAATTAGTTTACAAAGATAGCGTTAAGATGATAGATAAGTAATTATTATATTGTGGTGATACTCGTAAGGATCTAGCCGGGATACCTGATAGCTTTAAGCTAAAGGATAAAAACTGACAATAGCTCTGGCCTTGCCCCGAGACGCGATCGCACAATGAATTTATCCCACTGCTATTCCATGCCATCACGTCGGACGGCTTCCCAAATTGTTAAGCCTCACTGGTACTCGAGCTTCCTTTTCTTGGTTTGCGTCCTCAGTGTGCTTTTTCAGGAAGAAGAACATGAGCCGGAACAAGTCATTCTTGAGACTCGCGATCGCCGTTGATGATGACATCACCAATGAATCCTAAGTTCGACCCCAAACCAAGCAAGAACGCACCAGCAACGGAAAGTGTGGCAGCAAGCGGTGGAGAAAGCTAGTGGTAAAGTTCCGTCAGGTCGCATCGTGAAAGATGTGGTTGAGCGTATTATGGAACGTATTAACTCCATTCCACACCCTAGGGTGTCTATTCTTGTCATGGATGAAGCCACCAGCGCTTTGGATACTGAAACTGAAAAAATTATTGACCAAAAACTACGTCAGCGAGGATGTACCTGCATTATTGTGGCACATCGTTTGAGTACCATCCGCGATTGTGATGAAATTATTGTCTTGGAACGGGGGAAAGTCGTGCAACGGGGCACTCATGAAGAATTGCAACAAGTCGAAGGATCGTATTTGCAATTAATTCGTAGCGATGGGGATGCTCTTTGATTGCAAAGCAACATGATTCAAGATAATTTAGTGTTATGTCGCATTGTGCAAAGTGCTATGTCTAAAGAGGCGACTATTGGTTCGGCTTGGTTCAAAAGATTTGGTATTGTCATTGGTAGTGCAATTGTACTGTCTGGAAATTGCACGTTTGCCCAAATCACTCCAGATACAACTTTACCGACTCATTCCCGCGTAAATACAATTGGCAATACAGTCAATATTGAAGGTGGAACTCAAGCTGGAAGTAATTTGTTCCACAGTTTTCAAGAATTTTCCGTACTCAAGGACACGACAGCTTATTTTAGAAATGCCTCAGATATTCAAAACATTATTAGTCGAGTTACGGGACAGTCTATTTCTAATATTGATGGGTTAATTCGCGCCAACGGTACGGCAAATTTGTTTTTGATAAATCCTAACGGAATTGTCTTTGGGCAGAATGCACGATTAGAGATTGGCGGCTCATTTTTTGCCACATCTGCCAATAGTATGAAATTTGCAGATAGATTTGAATTTAGCGCTACTAATCCAGAATCTACACCTTTATTAACCATTAATGTGCCTATTGGTTTGCAATTGGGGAGCAATGCTGGAAATATTGTGATAAGGGGGTCGAATTTACAGGTAAATACCGGTAAGAGTTTAGCACTTGTTGGTGGTAATGTGAGTGTAGATGCAGGGAAAGTTGTGGCTTCTTCAGGAAGCGTGGAGTTAGGGGGAGTCGTAGGAGAAAACACCGTAGAACTTTTTCCTAACGGGGATTTATTGAGTTTAATTTTTCCCCAAGTGTCACGAGGGGATGTATCTCTTACCAATCAAGCTACAGTCAATGTCCTCTCAAACAGTGGGGGTAGTATTACAGTCAATGCAGCCAATTTAAATATGTCAGGGGGAAGCCAATTTTTGACGGGAATTTCAGGGGTTAGCTTCCCCAATATGCAGGCGGGAGATATTAAAATTAACGCCACTAGAACAGTTGCGATCGCAGACGGTAGTAAAATTTCTAATGAAGTTGCACAAAATGGTGTGGGCAATAGTGGAAATATTGATATAAATGCTGAGTCACTATTTCTAAGCAATAACTCCATTTTTACAGCTAGCACCCAAGGCGAGGGAAAGGCAGGAAATATCACTATCAATACTAGCTCAGTGTCTGTAACTAATGATGCTTTTTTAGCTGCCAGTGCCAATGGGTTGGGAGATGCAGGCGATATAACCATTAATGCCCGCGATACTGTCTCCTTTGACAATGGAGGCAAAGCATATACTGATGTGAACCGAATTCCTTTTAGTCCTATTACGGAAGTCAGGGGTAATGGAGGTAACATCAAAATTAGCAGTGGTTCACTCTTCGTGACCGATGGCTCTCAACTCGTTGCTAGCACCCAAGCTGAGGGAAATGCAGGGAATATCACTATCAATACTAGCTCAGCTTCTGTAACTAATAATGCTTTTTTCGCAACTAGCACCAATGGGTTGGGAGATGCAGGCGATATAACCATTAATGCCCGCGATACTGCCTCTTTTGAGAATGGAGCCAAATTATATACTAATGTAAGTTTAATTCCCTTTAGTACCAACACGGCGGTTGAAGGCAATGGAGGTGACATCAAAATCAGCAGTGGTTCGCTCTTCGTAACCAATGGCTCTCTACTGAATGCTAGCACCCAAGCCGAAGGAAATGCAGGGAATATCACTATCAATGCTGGCTCAGTGTCTGTAATGAATGAATCTTTCTTAGCAGCCAGTGCCAATGGGCAAGGAGATGCAGGCAATATAATTATTGATGCCCGCGATACTGTCTCTTTTGAGAATGGAGCAAAGATATATACTGATGTAAATCTGATTCCCTCTAGTGCAGTTAGGGAAATTAAGGGTGATGGAGGTAACATCAAAATCAGCAGTGGTTTGCTCTTCGTAACCAATGGCTCTCAACTCAATGCCAGCACCCAATCTCAGGGAAATGCAGGGAATGTCACTATTGATGTTCGCGATCGCGTTTTATTTGACCGAGCAGCTCAAGTATACACCAATGTTGCGGGGACAGGTAAGGGAGGGGAAATCAGTATCACGACAGAATTGCTTACCGTAACCAATGCTTCTAAACTGAATGCCAGCACTTCGGGAGTGGGAAATGCAGGCAATTTTACCTTTGCCACTGAATCACTATCTGTAACAAATAACTCTGAATTGAGCGCTAGTAGTTCGGGAGTGGGAAATGCAGGGAATTTCACGATCGATACTGGTTCACTTTCCGTAACAAATGAATCTTTTTTAGCCTCTAGTGCCAATGGGCAGGGGAATGCAGGCGATATAACCATTAATGCCCGCGATACTGTCTCCTTTGACAATGGAGCCAAAGTCTATACTGATGTCAATCTGCTTCCTTTTAGCAGTAATACAGAAGTTACAGGTGACGGAGGCGACATCAGAATTAGAAGCGGAGCACTCTTCATAACAAACGGCGCTCAACTCATTTCCAATACCCAACGTAAGGGAGATGCAGGCAATATAACCATCAATACTGGTTCCCTTTCTATAATCAATGATGCTTTCTTAGCTTCTAGCGCCAACGGACAGAGGGGAAACGCTGGGGACATAACTATTGATGCGAGCGATCGCGTATTATTTGATAAAGGTAGTGCATTTAGTAACGTTGGAGTCTGCTCTTTAATCGCCGTTGGCTGTATCCCAAGTAACAATACCATCGAAGGCAATGGAGGCAATATTACAATCAAAGCGCCATCTTTCCAACTCAGAAACAGTTCGTTTTTGGCTACTGGAGTCGGCGATGATATTTTTGAAAATAAGGTAGAGGGAAACGCTGGCAATATATCAATCTATCTTAAAGATGATTTATCTTTAGAGCGGAGCTTTATCACAACCAGACTTTTTACCAATGGAAAGGGCAAAGCGGGAGATATAGATATTCGGGCAGGGTTTGTCTCCTCTTATCAATCGTTGATATCTGCAAGCACCCAAGGGCAAGGAAATGCTGGCGGAGTGTCCGTGCAGACGACGGGTGCAATTTTCCTAGCTGATAGTGACATCTCTACCTCCGTACAAAAAGGGGCTATTGGGGATGCTCAAGGGATTAGTATTACAGCGCAATCGCTCTCATTAACAGATGGCGCTCAACTCAATGCAGTTACCTCAGGGGAAGGAAAAGCTGGTAATATCCTCATCAACACAACAGATAAAGTTTCCGTATCTGGAACTAATACAACATCGGCTCCCCCCAACCTTTTTCAGGACAATATCCCACCTCGGTTTAATTCCCCTCCCAAATTTGTAGATGGAGTGGAGAGTGGTATATTTACCAGCACCAATTCCTCTGGAGTTGGCGGTGATATCACAGTGAATACGAACAGGTTCAGTATTTCCAACGGCTCGGTTATAGATGCCCGAACTACAGCCAGTGGAAGCGGAGGAGCAATTCAAATCTTGACAAATAGTTTTGAGGCAATATCGGGTGGGCAATTGAGCGCTATCACATCTGGTAGTGGAGCTGCAGGTAGCATCAATCTCAATGCCACTAATGCTGTGACAATAAGAGACAGCGATCCAACTTACTTGACACGACTTGCTCAATTCGCTGGTAACAACATCGACATCTATGGTAAACCGAAAGTGGGTAATCAAGGTGCAGCCAGTGGATTCACTGTAAACAGTACGGAATTGGGAAGTGCAGGCGACCTTACAGTACAAGCTAACTCTATTCTGTTAAATAACGGCGCAAAAATCAGCGCTGACACTATAGGTGGTGGGGGAAATATCTTTCTCAGAGTACCCCTATTACTATTGCGTCGTGGTAGTAGTATCACTACCAATGCCAGTGGAGACAATATTACTGGTGGCAATATTACCATAGATGCTAGAAACGGTTTCATCGTCGCCTTACGATCGGAAAATAGTGATATTCGCGCTGATTCTGAAAACTTTCGTGGCGGGAATATCAGCATTAACAATGCGGCGGCTCTCTTTGGTATCAAAATTAGACAAGAACCTTCCCCACAAACAAGTGATATTACTGCCAAAGGTGCAACTCCTGATTTAATTGGCAGGCTGGAAGTTGATACCCTAGATATAGATCCCACTAAAGGATTAGTTCCTTTAACAATAGACGTGGTAAATGTTGCGGGTTTAGTCGATGACAATATCTGCGCTCAAACGGCAAACAGTAGTTTCACTTACACCGGACGTGGCGGTTTAGCTCCCTCTCCCAACAACATACTTAATAGTAATACTGTGTGGGAAGATTGGCGGCTCATGGCTGTACCAAGGGAAAGAAGGGGATCGGAGCAGGAAAGCAGGAAAGAAAAGTTACAAAATACAAATCTTGGCAATACATCCACAGATGAAATTATCGAAGCTCAAGGCTGGGCCGTTGATAGGAATGGGGATGTTATGCTTGTTGCTAATGTGCCTACAGTCACGCCTCGAAAGCTAGAAAATTCTCTATCTGGATGTAAGGTTTAGTAGAAGACGCGAAATTTCGCGTCTCTATAGGAGTTACAGATAAAAACGTTAAAGCTCCCAACCAAGTTATATCTCGCTTTCTGCAACTCTTTCCCAAAGCAAAACGGGTAATGATACCGCGCCCTGGTGGTGGCAGTGCTATTTGTGCAATTCAAGGTATTGGCTTTACTGACAAAAAGGATATGCCAATGTCAACAACTGACACATTGACAGCAACAAGTGTGGAGCTTACTCATAATTTACCGCTTCTAAAAATCTACCCAGACCTAACCATAAGTGGATAAACATGGACAGCAACATGAACTCTGCGGTATAAGTTTTCAGCAATATCCACTAACGCTTTCGCTTGGAACTAGCCCGACTTTTACCATTGGCTACTCGTTCGGCGTAGTCCTTAACCAGTGAACTCCAGTTAGAAACGGTATAATACTCATGCCTAGACCGTATTACATCGCATTGCTTGACGAAATTATTAACTTTTCCCCACCCGTGCCATACGTGTTTTCTAGAATTCATTTCCAGATAAGCGGACATGGCACGCGGTAATCTTTCACTCAAGTTCATACCTCTACGAGCAATGACAATTGCCGCAGCGATATCACTTGAAACACCATACATCCGTGAATATTTAACTAATCCAATTAAGCTTGTAAATGCGGGATTTTTCTGGATTAGGCTAATACCACGATTACTTAAAATACTTTCTAACAGTTGATAAAATCGGTTGTATGCCCAGCTTGATAACATTCTAGCATACTTTCTACCTTTTTCGCGTAACTGTGCTTTTGAATCGGAAAAGTCTAACTCCTCACATACAATTAGACAAGCATACTTTTTCCCTAATTCTGCAAGTTGTAAACAGACTTTAACTATTTGTCCGGTTTGTTTATTCTGAGGCAATCCCATCTGCAAAGGAATGGCACCTTTAGCTTTGAGATTACCTTGGCAATCGACATATGCCCAGCCGATAGAGCCGGGATTTATATCAATTCCGATGCATCCATATTGAATTGGTCGGCTGACACGTTCTACAGTTTTAGGTGTAAACTGAATGGCTGCAACCCATTTACCATCTTGACGATAAAAATGCCAAGTTTTAGCACCGTCATCGGGTAATCTGTTAATGTTTCTCTCAAAGTTACCAAGCTTAGTTTCAACATACTTACCGAATTTTGGTTCTAAACAGTAAGGAACTCTGAACCGGATATTGTCACCATCCCACTGACAAGTTTGGTTTCCAAAAGATTCATCTTTAGAACCAACTACAAAAACGTTATCTCGGGGGACAAATACTTGTAGAGTCGCTATTTTCTGATGTTTTATTTTTTGTTGTGTTTGATAAATGTATCGTTTTTTATTGTGAAGGAGAAACTTGAGATGACGCCAATTGGTTGATTTAAACTGTACCGAACACGATAATGGGAATTGACAACCCGTTTGGGATTTTTGCCAGTTCTTTTTAGCATAAAACTTTTGAGCGTTGAATAATCGTTTTTCAGCAGCTTTGACCCAATCAAGAGCAGATTTTAACTTGGCTTCTAACTGATTAATATGATGGAGGCGACATTTTTTAGCGGAGTCTACACGTCCAGTAGCATCAGAAATAATACCATTAGCATGGCGTTTATTGATGTTATAGGTTTTCTGTAGATAAGTGTTCCAATCAGCTTTATTCAACTTTTTTCCGGTCAGTAAATGATTAACTGTCTCACAAGTCGCTTTGTGAACTATTGGCGAATACGCTGCTAAAAACATCTCGAAATCTGTCAACCCGAGATTGTTCAGTTCGTATTCTGGTGTAGGAAGTCCTTTGCAATATGTGAGCGGAGTCATTGTTCGACCTTTTTTCTGCTATATATTCATAGAGCAATATTTTAACAAGAAGGCAGCTATTTCGAGGGCAGATGGCAGAAGGAATATGCCTTCGTACTTCTCAAGGGCGAAAGGGTGCAAAGGGTCTAAGTCCCCCACCATAACTCCGGTTTGGTGGTAAGCAATTGGTGGTGGGTTGAAGCCCCTCCATTCATGGATGGGGTCTTCTCCCCTGCTCGGGTGCTCCCTGCCCCTCTGCCTCTTCTTTGACCGAACACCTGTTTGTTTCAATGTCAGAGTTGGTGTCCGCAAACAATTAAAAACCGTCCCTGATTGGAAACAACGGCTAAGAGAATTTGTTGACCAACTTCTATCAGACCTACCTAATGAAGAGTAGCAATGGGTAGAGATGGGTAGGAATTAAGTTACAGTTCCTTGCCCTTGTCCTTCCTGTCCCCAACACAAAAATGATATCTGCCCATTGGATGGATTCACTGCATAAAGGGATTTCTGCTTCAGAGTCGAGTCCGGCTGATTCTACCTCCAATCCCTCATATTCACAGAATACCGCTTCGGCTGTCGGACTGCGTAAGCGATTTCGGCTGCAAATAAACAGTAATTTCTTCATCACAAACTTTTGGCTCCTTTACATATATAGTTTGCTATGGGACGAATTATGCACTTTGCTCTCATGGCAAGCGATCGCTTCGCTACTGCTTAGCGATCTGCCGCTATGCAGTTCGCTACAGTTAACCAATGGTTAACACTTTTTTGATTCTTGCTGCTACCGCAAGCCCTTGAAGCTACTTGTAGTATTCAAGAGGACATGAATCGGGGCAAGGAACTGTAACTTGATTCCTACCCATAGTTACCCTTCCATACCTAAAAAAGGGTAACTATGTGTCAAAATTGTTGTGACCAAACCTTTGATGCCGTCAGGCGTTGAGCACGTAAAGATGCAAAAGATATGGAATTTGTTGAAGTCGTGACCAAACCTTTGATGCCGTCAGGCGTTGAGCACTCAAGCAGTGGTTCAAAAAACAGCCCGATGATGACGTGACCAAACCTTTGATGCCGTCAGGCGTTGAGCACGATAGGAGATGAAATCAACACTGTCTTGAAGCACTAGTGACCAAACCTTTGATGCCGTCAGGCGTTGAGCACCGAGGAGTGTTTTGGGAAAAACACTTGATGATTTAGTGACCAAACCTTTGATGCCGTCAGGCGTTGAGCACGAAATAGACCATGCCTAGAAACAGATGGTGTAGATGGTGCCCAAACCTTTGATGCCGTCAGGCGTTGAGCACAAGATTGAGCTAGGGAGCGCTATCACAATTGTTCTTGTGACCAAACCTTTGATGCCGTCAGGCGTTGAGCACTAGCGAGTATGCGATCGCGTGACCTGCTCCAACAGTGACCAAACCTTTGATGCCGTCAGGCGTTGAGCACAAAATTTAGGCGATCGCCTACCCGATTTACTTCAGGCGTGACCAAACCTTTGATGCCGTCAGGCGTTGAGCACGAACTTTACAAATGCACTCTTGACGAACTCATAGAAGCGTGACCAAACCTTTGATGCCGTCAGGCGTTGAGCACTTTTTAAAGCGATAGTGTCACTTCATAAACAAGATAGTGACCAAACCTTTGATGCCGAACTAGCTTGCTTGTTGACCAAATCGCCTTTGCAATTCGGCTTCTGCTTCTTCAATTGTCATGGTGACTGGGTTGGGATTAGCCGCACGTCGTTTATCCATGTAAGCGTAGAAAGCTTCATCGTCATTGCGATTTGCTAAAATCTATAGATTACTAATAGGGGCTTTGCTCCGGATATAGCAGCTTAATGCGCTTTTGTCTTAATGCTAATTCTTCTTGGTGTAGCTGCTCTAACTGCTCTACTATCTCTTCTTTTACCCCTATAATAGAAGCCATTTCCCGAATTTTTTTCCTTTCCTCTTCATGAATTTCTCCATCAGCAGCAGCAGCCCTAATTGCTGTGAGAAGTAAATCTCTTTGTGCCATAGACACTTGAGGAGAGCGAGCAATGACATCTACTAAATCTTCATCTGCCTCGTATGCTTTTAGCTCTTCAATTACCCAGTCTGCTACTCCCCATGATGCACAGAATCCAATAGCCCAATCTTTTTCTTCTTTTGAGAGAACTCCATCTCCTTTAGAGCAACATAAAACTGACTTCATATAAATGCAACAATCTTCATCTGTAGGAATCTCGCTAAAGCCAAAGAACCAATTAAATATCCAAGATTGACCAAGTTTTTTGATGTCAGACATGACTTTTCCTTCTACCTACTAAATTTTTTAAATGTCTGTGATAGTGTGAAATTATGCTGAAATCTTATCAGTAATAGAGCAAAGAGACAAGGACAGTTAAGATAGTTATTAGACTTTAGATAAAAAAGCAAATTCGCATCTGATTCTGCTAACTCAACGTAGTTTTGTGCCCACTGATTAAATCCATCCACCAGTTGCTCAAAATCTACTCCCATCATTACACGTCTGATAGTTGAGTATGAAGAATAAATGTTGAAATACTCTCAAGCCTAACAACCACTAACCACTAACTACTAACCAATACCAGCCCTAACACAAAATAGTGTTTATTCACGCCGACTTACTTACGAGAAATCATTTTCTCATAAATAAAACGAGACATCTTGGGATAAATACCCCAGTCCTTAGCATAGGCGGTATCGTTAGCACCGATCGCTAAAATATAAATAGTTTTCCCATCTTGTGTTGCCACTAATGCTGCTTCTTGTCGGGTACTCGTCGTCCAACCTGCCTTAGAATAGAAATGAACACCCGTATCTGCTAAGGACTGACCGAGAAACCCTATAATGGGATTAAATCCCCCCTCTTGATTCTTCCAAACCTCAGGATTTAAATCTCTTTTTAACCAGCCACACATTTTTTGGCTGACTTCTGGTGAAATAGCTTGCTGAAGATAACAAGTTTCATATATAAGTCTTGCAGATTGGTCAGTTGTGATTTGATTCCGAAAAGGATTTTTTGGGTCTTCGGTATTTTGCCATATCCGCAATTCGCTTCCCTTTGGACTTAACAACTTAAGAGAAGCAATGGGGTATGTCTTGTGAGTAAGAGTAATCCCTTGATAGCCTGCTTGTTGAAAAAAATGTGTGACTTTTTCCCGTTTCTTACGCCATATTTCCAACTCTTCATCATTAAGTCGGCTTTCAAATTCTGTATCGCTTATTTTATCAATAATAAAACTAGCAGCTTCGTTATCAGATTCCTGAATCATTTTAGCAATATAGGGATGAAAACCTTCTTCATCTGACCAGATACCGTTTGCTATTTGTGCGTAGAGATATACCATCCAAAACATCTTGGCGACACTAGCGGGATATTTCAATTCTTCCTGCTGATATCCTGCAATTTCACCAGTTTTAGCATCTATCAAAGTAATTGATAAAGTCTTTGTTGGAAAACCTCTATCCGCAGCCAAATTAACAACATCGTTAACAATTGCTTGTAACTCCTGGCTTTGTTTAAATGTCGGAGGACTGTTGAGGTTGTAAACAACTGCTGTATTTTCGTGCCCTGGTTGGCGAGAGGGAAGGGGTCGTGAATCTCCTGAAGACCAAGCAGGAAGTGGCGGAGGGATAAAAGATGGAGGAGCAGGGGTTGGTTGTGGGGTAGGCTGTTCTATGGGTTGTTCTATGGGTTGTTTTTGCACAAAAGGTTTTTGTATGAGAGTGTATAACCCCATAAGTAGGGTATATAACCCAAAACCCATAACCGCCAATCCAGTTGCAATCACTCCCAAGGCAACCAATCTCAAAATCACAAGTTTCCTGGCGGAACCTGTATATCTGCGTCTTCTGCGTCTGTAGTTTGGAGTTGTTCCTGGGGGATATGGGCTTTTGACGGCTGGGTTCTTGCTCATTCCCTGCTGTCTGTAGGCTGGACTTTTTCCTTGTGGTTGTGAAATTCTACTCCTTGAAGGTGTAGAGGGATGCCGCGCCGGCTTACGTTGAGGCGATGCTGTCGGTTGCTGAAATTGAACATTTAACTGATACCTTGGGTCAGTCCTTCTATTAGCACGCCTTGATTGTCTAGGTGGTACGGCAACTTGTTGGTTGCGCCTATCCCATATCGATTTTGTTTGCTGACTCACTAGCTACACCTTGATTTTTTGTATTGTTTATAAATTGGAATCTTGGTGACGGAAGATGCAGATGACAGATAGTGTGATGGATAATACCAGAAATTGGAGGAAATAGCACATTTTATTTTCTAAAGCAGTCAAGTGTTAAAATAACTCAGCAAACTTTTCATATTGTCAGGTCGCAACCATATGCCATTGGGCGTTAAGCACTCATCTTCTCCAGCGCGACTGCGCCAGTTACTTAAAGGTTCTGAAATTTTGGTTATTCCTGGCGTTTATGATTGTTTGGGAGCAAAGCTTGTTGAGCAGTTGGGCTTTGAAGTCTTAGCCACCAGTGGTTTTGGTATTGCTGCCTCCACTCTTGGGTTGCCTGACTACGGTTTTCTCACAGCTACGGAAGCCCTCTACACTGTGGGACGGATTGCCCAATCGGTTAATATTCCTCTGATTGCCGATATGGACACTGGCTATGGCAACGCCTTAAACGTTATCAGAACTGTTACAGATGCCGTACAGCAGGGAATTGCAGGAGTGATTTTAGAAGACCAGGAGTGGCCCAAAAAATGCGGTCACTTTGAGGGGAAGCGGGTTGTTTCAATGGCAGAACACGCAGGCAAAATTAAGGCAGCTGTTCAAGCACGTGGTGACAGTGGTTTGATCATTATTGCACGCACTGATGCCCGTGCCCCACTAGGTTTAGAGGAGGCAATTTCCCGAGGTCGTGCTTATATTGATGCTGGGGCAGATGTGCTGTTTGTAGAAGCCCCTCAATCTGTTGGGGAACTGCAAAGGATAGCTTCTGCTTTTCCCAATGTTCCACTAGTAGCAAACATTGTTGAAGGTGGGAAGACTCCTCAACTTTCTGCTTCTGAGTTACAGCAGTTGGGTTTCAAGATAGTGTTTTTCCCTGTTTCTGCTTTGCTTGCAGTGACAAAAGTTATGACTGCTTGCTTGCGTCAGTTAAAGGAACAAGGAACGACGGCTGATTTTCAGGACATGGTCAACTTCCAAGATTTTCAAGAATTGATAGGTATTCCTAAATATCGCCAACTAGAACAGCAGTTTACTGTGTCGGGAGACTAGGGATTAAAGACTGGGCTGATTGAGAAAGTTTTTCCTCAGTCGCCAGTCTTCAATCTCCCAATTCCTTATACATAATGCGATGTATGTCTGTGAGTGGCTGCAAAGTGAGGGCGATCGCGTTAGCTTGAATAGATATTGCGTTATCTTAATTTAAAAAACTTAAATAAATGAATCAGAGTTTAACGGTAGTAACTCACAAGCAGACTAATGCTGGCGAACAAAATATTCTTACCAAACAGCAAATACCTGGGCAGAAGTTAATCATATTGGCTTTGGAAATGCTTTTGGCATTGCCCCTAGGTATAGTCTTGGCGCAGTTTCATATTGGCGGGGTTTCCTGGATCTTTGGCGGCATTATCTCTGGTGCGGTGGTACTTCAGACTTGCCGCATTCTTTACAACCATACCCCAAAACCCAACCGGGCTGCAAGAAAGACTGGGATGGCACTTGTAGGACTCAATGTTGGCTTTTCTGTTTCTCACGGTCACTTAGCCAATGTTACCTCTAGCTTGCCTATTTTTGCTTTTCTTACCTTATTTTTACTGCTATGTGGTACTTTTATTGGTTACATTTATTCTCGTTTAAGTAAAACGAATTTGTTAACGGCGCTGTTAGCTACAGTTCCTGGTGGAGTTGGACCCATGTCCGCGATCGCAGCAGACTACAATCGAAATGTTGCCTTAGTTGCGATGGTTCAAGCCATTCGAGTGACCTCCGTAGTTTTCTTGATACCTTTAATTGCAAGAGTAGCATCTAATACTTCAATAGATTCTCAAACACTTCCCGTTCAAGGTGCTTTGTTCAACCTTGACCCATCGCAATTAGGATTATTATTATTAGCTTTGCTGTTTGGCAGCTTGGGAGTTTGGGTTGCTGTCTTATGCAAAATTCCGGCTGGCGAGTTTTTTGGTGCAATATTAGCAGGTATAATTTTTAACCCTATACTAAATTCATTACCTTTCGTAGGACATATTGACCTAGTTTTACCGCCACTGATTAATATAGTGGGGCAAATGCTCTTAGGAATTACCATCGGCGAATATTGGGGTGACAAACCAACTCTAGGAAAAAAGAGTGTAGGCTATGCTTTTATGTCCGTGGGAATGACTTTGCTTGCAGGGGGCGCAGCCACTCTCCTTGCCATGCAGTTAACTGCTTGGGACTGGTTGACCTGTCTTTTGGTCACTGCACCCGGTGGTTCAGCAGAAATGATTTTAGTCTCCTTGGCGCTACATCATAACGTAGAAATTGTGACAGCAGGTCATCTAATTCGATTGATTGCCATTAACAGTTCCCTTCCAATATGGGTATATCTGTTTAATCGTCTCGAAAATCGGCTTGCAAAATAAATTGACCTGACTTTTCACGGTATCTGGAAAACCCCTCCCCTTTGTAAGGGGAGGTTAGGGAGGGGTATTATTTTTTCAAATTGGTATGATTCCGTTGTGTTGGGTTTCGTTCCTCAACCCAACCTACGATCTTGATGCTACAAAGACCAATTCGCAACATCTCATCTCTTTTATGAAGCGCTAACCTTGCTGGTCAAAGCCATAACTTCCTCAAAATCAAAATTTTCAACCAAAACTTTTAAGAATTCCATCAAATCTGTTTTATCTTCTGGAATTTCTTCCATCAGGCGAAAAATGAGTTCATCATTACCTTGGCAAGCAGCATTGTGAAGTTGTTCAACCCATTGAGTAGGCATACTTGCGATCTGAGGAGCTAGATTAGCAGAATTAGCAACAATTTCACGATTCGATGAAACAACCCCTATATTGGGAATATCATCTTTGTAAAGATATTGCACTCCTAAGTATTTGCTGATTTTCGCTAGTAGTTCTTGTTCTTGAAAAGGTTTACTCAAGAGGTCGTCGCACCCAGCACTCAGTATTTTGTGTTTCTCTTCTTCAAAAGCGCTAGCCGTGAGAGCAATGATGATAGTTTTGTCGCCGTGTCTACTCCTATTGCCTTCTATTTTTTGACTCTCCCTTTTCTTGATTGCTCGAGTTGCTTGATAACCATCCATGATTGGCATCCGCATATCCATAAAAATTAAGTGAGGTTGCCAAGCTTCCCAAATGGTAAGCGCTTCCTGTCCGTTGGTGGCTTCTTGTACTTGGAAACCCACATTGGTAAGAACTTTGACAAGTAGCAGACGGTTAGTTTGCCTATCCTCAACAACTAAAATTCTATAAGTTGGTTCTCCTGGAGCTAAACTGATAACTTGTTTATTTGTAAACTCATCAGAAATACTTGCTGGTGTGTTGGTTGCCTGGTGTGCAAAGATAGTAAAACTGAACTTAGTTCCGACACCCAGTGTGCTGTCAACCCAGATTTGTCCCCCCATGATTTCTATAAATTTATAACTGATTGATAAACCCAGGCCAGTACCTTGACCTGATTTTATCCCAGTTGTAGTTTGTCCAAAGGCTTGAAATAACTTATCAAACTCTTCTGATTTAATGCCAGAACCCGTGTCTATCACTTCAAATAAAAGGTAGAGGGCGTTGGAAGAGTAGGGGGAGAAAACGCTAGTTCCTTTATCTCCGTCCACTGCTACGGAGACACGTAATGTTACACTTCCTTGTGTGGTAAATTTGATGGCATTATCGAGTAAGTTAATTAATACCTGACGCAGTTTGCTCTCATCGCTAGTGATACATTGAGGCACTTCTGGGGTACGCTCAAAAATAAGTTGCAAAGCTTTGGATTGAGCCTTGAGTTTTAGCATTCCTTCCAAGCTCTCAAGCAAACGGTGCAAGTCAAAGTCATTCTCTTTTAACGTAATGCGTCCTGCCTCAATTTTGGACATTTGCAAAATGTCGTTAATTAATTCCAACAGATGTTCGCCACTGCGGTTGATAATTTTAAGGTACTGCTGATGCTCGGCAGATAAAGAATTGTCATGATTCATGAGTTGGGTAAACCCAAGAATAGCGTTGAGGGGTGTTCTCAACTCATGGCTCATGTTAGCTAAAAATTCGCTCTTTGCGCGGTTGGCTGCATCAGCAGTTTCTTTGGCTGTTTTGAGTTCAGCTGATTGCTTTCGCGTTCGAGCTAACAATTCTGCTTGTTGAATGGCGACTCCCAATTGTGCCCCAATCTGAACGACCATTTTAATTTCGGCTTCTTTCCACTGGCGGGGTGCAGAATTTTGATATGTTGCTAGCAGTCCCCACAATTGGTTGCTGCAATAGATGGGAACTATGGTATAAGCCCGCGCCTGGAATTGTTCCAATAATTCTATATAGCAACTGTCAAACCCTGCTGCGTAAATATCTGGAACACAACGGTAACTTGTGCCAGAACGGTAAATGCCTCCTTGGGTATTGTAGAGATAGGTGTCTTGTATTGTTTGACTTGTATCCTCTATCTCTTTGATGACACAACTGTTTGTGTTAACAGCAGCCTGCGTGAGTTCGGGCTGATTTTTTTGTGCTACGATTATTTTTCTCCACTCTTGAGTCACTGATTCGCATACAACTTCCCCACTCCAGTCAGGGTTGAAGCGATAGACCATGACGCGATCGCAATTCAACGCTTGTCGCAACTCTTCTGTTGCAGAACTAAAAATTTGCTCGATTTCTAGCGTTTGGCGCATCCGTTGAATCACAAAGGCAATAGCTTTTTCGCGTTCTGCGCTTGAGGCGAGTAATTCTTCTGCTTGTTTCCGTTCTAATTCAGCTGCTGCACGAGCGGCAAAAATTTTCAAAATTGACTCTTTGCCCAAGTCCAGTACTAAGGGTTGAGTATCCATTACAACTAATGACCCAATACTTTTCCCGTCTGAGTCAATTAAGGCAATACCTAAATAACTTTGGATATGAAAATCTGAGACAGCTATCGTTTTAGGTAACAAAGCAGCCATTTTTTCAGGACGATCGCAAGCTATTTCCCCAAAAAATTCTTCGCAGTGTGGGTAGGGAAGGTCTGCAATGTTGTATTCAAAGCTGTCATCAAAGTTACCATCATTCCAAAAGGCAACGGTACGCAATTGCGTTTTCGCTTCATTGACAAATTCACTGACAAAAGCGTAACGTACTTGTAAAATCTGCGCCAGATAACGCACGCAAGAGCGGAAAAATTCATCGCCTGTTGTAGAAGCTGTTCCCTCAACAATAAGTTGCAGTGCGGCTTCTGCTTGCTTGCGTTGAGTGATATCGCTAAAAGTACACACAACCCGCTCTACATTGCCATTAATGTCTATTTCGGGGTCTGCATTGACGAGCAACCAGCGTCGATTTTGGTTTTCAGGTTGCTCCATCCCCATCACTATATTATGAATGGGTTGTTTGAGAGCGATCGCCTTTTGCACGGGTAGTTCTGTGTTGGGAAAGGGTGTACCATCTTCCCGTAACAACGACCAGTCACTAAAAACCTGGAGCGATTGATTTTCTTCCTTGAGATTGAGCAGATGAATTGCAGCTTGATTGCTAATGAGAATTTCAGCATTTGCATTGAGCAACACGACCCCTACTTGCATCTTACCGATTAGCATCCGAAAGCGTTTTTCACTCTCTTCCAAAGCTTGTTGCTGCAATCCTTTAGCTGTTAAATATTGATCGAACAAGGAAGTTAACAGGGCTAAGCTCAAAAGAAATAATGTTATCACTCCAATCGCTACAGCCAACCATGACGGATTGACAACTGCTGAGTTAGAAGGTAACGAATCCGTGTGGGGCGTAAAGTGAGTTGCCCACATTCCGGTGTAGTGCATACCGCTGATAGCAACTGCCATTAAAAAGGCACTGCCAAGTTTTTGCCAAATTGCCCTTTTTAATTGACTGTTTTGCAGCCTAAATGCCAGCCACAAAGATGCCATTGAGGCAACTATTGCGATCGCAATTGATAAACTGACCAATCCAAAATTATATTCTATTGTTGCTTGGAGCCGCATAGCTGCCATACCCGTGTAATGCATCCCAGCAATAGCAATTCCCATGCATACGCCACCGCCAAGCACAAGTCGTATTGAGACTGATTTACTCAGCAACCATAAAGCAATACCGGATGCAACAATCGCGCACAATAACGAGAGAAAAGTTGTATTCAGTTCGTAGTTAACAGGCTGAGGCAACTGGAAAGCTAGCATAGCAACAAAGTGCATAGACCAAATTCCAGTACCCATCGCAATAGCTCCTCCCAAAAGCCATTGCAACCGTCGCCATTTCGCAGCAAGTTTTACTCTTCCAGATAAATCTAGGGCTGTATATGAGGCAATAACCGCAATTATAAAAGAAAGTGCGACTAATTCTAAGCTGTAAGTGCCTATCATTTCATTATACATATTTGTTAATTTATCAGGAGCGCAAGATTGCATTAATGGTTTTTTCTGACGTCAATTTAAGTATTTTATAGACCATGTCAAGTATAGAATAACTCCCTGCTTAATTTATTGAGAGGCAAGAAAATCGGAATAAATTTTTCTTATTCATGAATAAATTGAGGGGCTTGTATCCACTTATCAACTTATTTTTCATACTTTTTTGGTCAATTTCAGAGTTTTTACTTATGACATATATGACTAAGGTACGCTGTGAATATTTTTTTAATATGTGAAAATGAGTAACATTTTTCCTCTCTGAACTACTTGCAGCTACAATAGCTAATCAATTTTAATCTTTTCTTTTAGCTCTGGTGAAATTGAAAAAGTCAAATTTATCTGATTTTGAAAGAAAAGGTTTTTTGTCTGAATAATCAACAATACTTATAGCAATTTCCATTTGCATGAAGTACTGCTTAGCCAGTAACACAAATTAGAAAATATTAATAATCCGTATCATTTTTATTAAGTAGGTTGGGTTGAGGAACGAAACCCAACATTTCATCACCCATCATGAACCCAACATTTCATCACCCATCATGAACCCAACATTTCATCACCCATCATGAATCCAACATTTATCATGAACCCAACATTTATCATGAAACCAACATTTCATCACCCATCATGAATCCAACATTTCATCAAAGAGAGACTTCCTCCATATCAGGAGCATTAAGCTGGTCGAGAATTGACCAAAGGTGCTGTAACATGGGTTGCAATCCAACTCCAGTGACCGCTGAAATCAGGAAGACGCGAGCGTGGGAGAGGTGATTGAGTTGCTGCGCCAGTGCTTCCAAATCCTTGGTTTCTCTATCAACAGCATCAATTTTATTCAGCGCTAAAACTTGGGGACGCTCCGTTAAACCTCGTCCGTAAGCTTGTAACTCCTGCTGAATTATATTGTAGTCTGCGATCGCATCATCACTAGTAGCATCAATCAGGTGTAGCAGTACACGTGTACGCTCAATGTGACGCAAGAAATCGTGCCCAAGCCCTGCACCGTCAGAAGCACCCTCAATTAATCCTGGGATATCAGCAAAAACTGTGCCATCACCGCTGGGTTTTCGCACGACACCCAAATTTGGCACTAAAGTTGTAAAGGGATAGTCCGCAATTTTGGGACGTGCTGCCGATAAAGCCGAAATCAAAGTTGATTTTCCTGCATTTGGTAGCCCAATAATACCGACCTCTGCTAGAAGTTTCAACTCCAAACGCAGTAACTTCTGTTCGCCTGGTAAACCGGGGAGAGCATATTCGGGGGCGCGATTGCGATTGCTCAAGAAATGTTGGTTTCCCAAACCACCTTTACCACCTTGAGCAACCTGCAACGTTTGCCCTGGTGCGACTAAATCCCCCAAGATTTCGTCCGTTTCCGCATTATAGACAACGGTTCCAACCGGAACTTCGAGTCTTAAATCCTTTCCATTTCCCCCTGTGCGGTTATTGGGTCCGCCACGAGAACCGTTTTCTGCCTGAAAGCGATGCTCGTATCGAAAGTCAAGCAGGGTTTGCAGGTTTTCTACAGCTACTAGAAATACCGAACCGCCTTTTCCTCCATTACCACCAGAGGGACCGCCCGCAGGTACGTACTTTTCCCGTCGAAAGGCAACAATACCATCGCCTCCCTTACCAGCTTCAACCTCAATTTCTGTTTGATCGATAAATTGCATAGTTAGTCATTTGTCCAGTGTCATTTGTCCTTAGTCATTAGTCAAAAGTCCGAGTGCTAATGACTAATGACCAATGACCAATGACTAATAACTAAATATAAGGTGAAATATCTTCACTGCACTCATCCGCGAGATAGGACAGAGCACGGAAACGCAAGCCTACAAGTTGTTCGTAGAGTGGGTTGAGTTTACACAGCGGCGGAATGTGAACTATCTTGCGCCCGAAGAGAGTTATATCCCGCTCAAAGGGGCATTGTGATGGTATCATTTTACATAGAAAACGAGCAACTCTTGGGTCTTGAATATCTAGTTTGTCAAGCCAATCACGTAGAGGGTACAATGCATCAATTTGATGCTTTGTAGGCGTAGGTTTTGGGGAAATAGGGATAGTTGGTGTAGATACAGCCACCTGATGTGAGTGTTCCAGTGTGTGGCGCAGGGCTTCCAACAACTCCTCTGGCTGTTCTAAAGTTTTGCAAAACTGGTGCAAAATGTAGTCTTCGCTAGAAGAATATGTCCCATCTGCGATCGCGACCATAACAGCCGTGCGGAGAAAGTTTTCTGCCTCGGGGGTATTTTTCCCTAAGACTGTAGATAATTCTTCTGGTTCTATTGGGTCGAGAGATTCTATGTTAATACCGGGAGCGAGCTCGTCGTTGGTGATGGTAGCAATTAATTCTTGTTCTTGAGTATCAAAGTCACCATCTGCCCAAGCGATAGTCAACAGCCCACGCAGCCAAGCAGCTATTTGTTCGTTAGTATATGGAGATTTTACAGCATTCGTCATCTAAAACCTCGCGAGAGTCTGAAAAGCGTGTGACTTTAGTTATGAGTGAGGGGGTTGCCCGCCCTAGAAATTGAGATTTGCAGTCATTCGCCAGCAATATCCTGGTGTTGCGGCTTGCTGGCAGACTCACGCCTCAAGCCGTTCTGAATCCATCGTAACTTGAGGGTAGAGGTAAGTTCGTGAAGGTTATTTGTCTTGCCGTAAAATTCATTGACAAAAAAGTATTGAAAATATTTTCTACTAAAAAAGGTTTAAAGTAAATAAAGCTACCAGTCAAGGTGTTGATGGTCAAAACCAAACTTAACCTGGGTGTTGTCAGGGAAAAGTTCCTTATGCCTTTAGATAAAAGGGTGGTGAAACAGCAAAAAGTTGATTTCCTGCTCTTGGAGCCTAAACGATCTGAGAGACTTGAGGCAGTGGATGACCATTTTGCTAACTTTGCTACTGCAAAAAAGTCTCAAAAAGGAGCTAATATTAATTACGATTCATTAAGAAAAATGATATCCAGGATTACATAATGTTCTACTTTGGTATTGAGCATGAAGTCGCTTTCCTTAACCAGGAAGGAAAGTTTGCTGATTTTTCTCACACAAAATTTGCTGATTTCAATCAAATTATCGAAAAACTACCCATCTACCCCAACGATCGCACTCAGTTGCATATTGGAGATGCTGGAATCAGGAAAAAAAGGTGGTATATAGAAGGATTTGAGCGATTCTCCGAAACCGAAGAAATGATTGATTGCGTCCCTAAAGGTATAGAAATTAGGACGACAATACACTCTGATATTCACAGCACCATTGCTGAATTGTCAGAAAGTTTTGGGTTACTTATAGAGGTTGCCGAACAATTTGGGTATTCACCTGTTCTAGCCAGTTTTAATCCGTACCTGACAAATTATGAACCCAATCCACCATTGAATGATTTTGAAAGAAGACAGTTACAGACTTATTCTGAAGGGCAAACTTTCTACATTCATATGGTAACCTACGGTCCCGACCTAAATATTTCAGTCGCCGATATGCCTATTGAATCTGTTATTGATATTGGTAAAAAGTTGACTTATTACAGTCCCTACATTGTTCCTTTTAGTTATAGTTCTCCTTTTTATCAGGGTAGATTGTGGCAAGGGCTTTCAGTAAGAACCTTTGTGAGAACGGGAAGAAGACCGGCAACACTAGTGTTTGTTGAAAATAAAGAACAACTAATTAAAAGCGTTCCTTCATTAACAGAAATTGCTCGTCTTCCTGCTGAAGTAGGTCGCATCGAATTTAAAGCGTTTGACAGTTGCTGTGATTTTTCTATTTATGCTGGATTGCTATCATTATTGAAAGGTCTTATTTTAGACCGCTCGCTTTTAGGTAGAGCAACGGTACCGGATGCATCATTGCATCAAATTTCAGCACAAGAAGGGTTTGATAATGAAGGGATTTTTGCGATCGCGACCCAAGTGTTAGAAGCTGCTGAAGCTGCTCTTAAGGACGATCCAGACCTTCAGTTTTTAACCCCACTGAAAACGTCTCTCCTAAAAAGAAAAACACCTGCCCATGACATAATTGAGAGTTTTCAAAGAGTAGGTTCAATCCAACAGGCATTGAAAGAAACCTATCATTTTTGATAGTAGGGGCGAACGGTTGTTCGCCCTCATACGCGAACGGTTGTTCGCCCTCTTGCATACAACTTGGTTAACTTAGAATAGAATCCTGCATCTTTGTCTGATAAACCTTAACCAATCGATTAATGCCTTTAAAACGATAATCTCCCATTTCATGAAAGTATGAGGCTGTTGAAAGCAAACTATAAGTAGCTTCACTAATCACACATTCACCGGGAGGACAGACCGCTTCCATGCGGGCAGCCAAATTGATAGTAGCTCCTAATGCAGTGTACTCTACCCTCTGAGAACTCCCAACATCTCCCACTACGGCTTTTCCACTATTAATGGCTATTCGCAATTGTAGCGGCTCTTCCCAAAAACTTTGGGTGTTGAGATGTTCCAGACGAGTCAGCATTCCCATTGCAGCAGCAACAGCGCGATTGGCATGATCCGGTTGTGGTTCAGGAGCTCCAAAAAATGCCATAATACAATCACCAATATACTTATCCAAAGTGCCACCAAAAGCAAACACTTCTTTGAGCATTTCCTCAAACAAATAGTTGAGTAGTTCGGCAATCTTAGTTGGAGTTAACCGTTCTGAAAGCGCAGTAAATCCCACTAAATCCGCAAATAAAATACTAATTTCGCTGTCTTGTGGTGGTAAACGGCCTCCTGGTAAAAATCCTACAGATATCAGTTGCTGAACAACAGCAGGAGAATGATAGCGTTCTAATCTTTGGCGAATGATTTCTTGGCTTCTGAGTCTTTCTGCCAACAGCCAGCGTTGCACGCTAGAAGCAACAAGATTGGCTAAGGCAGAAAAAAACCTCAGTTCTTCCTCACCTTCTTGCGTCCAATGTTGTGAAGAAAGGTGGGCATCAGCATAGAGAACACCAACAACTTTATTCTCATCCCACAAAGGCACCGCCATCGCGCTACGAATGCCTTTGACTAAAATACTGTTTTCCCCAGCAAACCGTTCATCATTTTGAGCATCAGCGGTTTGAATAGCAACTTTTTCCTCAAAAACTTTTTGGCAGATACTGCGGCTAATCCAACTACCATCTGCGGGCAAATATTCTTGTTGGGAGGAATTCCTTGTTGCCGCATTCATTAATTCAAGCTTACTAGACCCAGTTACATCAATTAATAAAGCCAAACGGTCTATGCTATCGAGGTAACGAAAGACAACTTCTTGAACTTGGGAAAAAATCTCCTGTATGGAGGCTGCTGCGGAAAGATTCTTTGCTATGTCTACCAAATCTTTCAGGCGGGCTATTGTTTTGTCTTTATTGGCAATGTCGCTGTCATCGCTATCAGCCAGTAACCATTGCTCCTGCAATTGTTTAACATTGCGAAGAATTGTTCTTCCCTGAGAGGTTGCTCCTACTTCCTGCTTCAATGCTAACTGTTCTATGGGAGGAGTCAGCAGAACAATCATACTCGCATCTCCCAACCAAATGACATCACCAGTACGTACCTCTTGAGGAGATGTGATTGGGCGTTCATTTAATTGCGTTCCATTTTTGCTGCCCAAATCCTCAACAGTCCACGTGCCGGAAGGGGTTTTTGTAAAGCGTGCATGGAAGCGGGAAACACCACCCGAAGGTAAACATAGGTCACATTGCGGTAAACGACCTATCGTGAATATATCTTGATGTACCGTTACCATTCTTTCGGACGTTCCTTCTTGCAGACGCAGTTTCAGTTCTGTCATGACTTATATAAATCCATTCAGGGCGCAGGGAGTGTCACATCGTTTAATAGTTATTATTTATCAGTTATTGGTAACCAGTAAGAATTAGTTACCAATTGAAGGGTCAACTTTTACCCTATATCTTTATGGCACTCGCAATCCCATTCCGACAACTGTTAAGGCAAGATAAATAGGTCTGTAGGAAAAAATCTCACTCGCGATGGTTGTTATTTGTCATTGGTAAGGTCACAAACATTTTTTGAATTGCTATTAGAGCCTTGCGATCGCCGATTTTATAGTATATTTTTTTACCTTACTTGTAAATAATTAAGTAAATTTATAAAATTTACACTTTTTTTACAATTAACTTATATAAGTTTAACATTTTTCAATATTTAGTACTTATAATTTAAGTAAGTAATATTACGAGTATAGAAGGTTTGCTAGATTAATGTCTCCTTGTTAGGATCTACGTATTATTAACAGTTAACAATTACCAAAAAAAGGCAAAGGGCAAAAGGAGTATATTGTAATCTTTAATATGACAAAGATAGCACAGTGAATTTCCGTAAAGAGACCTCAGACAATTGAAGCAATGGTAAAGATTCAGTCATTGAGATCGAAAGAGTAGCATAAGGATAGTTTTATGAAGCAACGTAGAAATTTTTTCCAAAAGTATACTCTTTTTGATAGAGGATTTTTTTCAAGAGATGTTTTGGCACTTGTCTTGAGCATATCTGTCGTGCTAGTAGCCACCCTATACCCCTTTAATTTTTCCTTGCCTAACGATTTTTCAATACGAAAGATACCGACTCAATTTGAAAGTACAAGTTATTTTATAGACCAAGTCAATAATGTTTTACTCTTTATTCCTTTAGGTTTCAGTCTCGGCACTCTTTTACAAAAGATTAGAATTCCATTAATAGGGAAAATCATTATAGTTTTACTTGCCAGTGCTGGTTTGTCTTTAACAGTTGAAGTTTTGCAAGTATTCTTACCAACAAGAGAACCAACTCCTGCAGATATACTAAACAACACTACTGGTGGATTAGTAGGGTTGCTATGCTTCTATCTAGGTGATTCTCAAAAATTAGTTAACACTTTTAGCCGTATAGAAAACAGTGAAATAAGTCAATCCACCCAAAAATTAACATTAATCTTCTTTGGATACATATTACTAACAATTGTTTTGTCGATCTCATGGTTGGGCATAACAAGTTTAAGTGGTTGGAATCCAAACTATCCATTACTACTTGGTAATGAAACAACGGGAAATCGACCCTGGCAAGGGTATATTTCTAAAGTTTACATTGCCGATAGAGCCATTTCAACAAAGGAAGTAGCGCAAGTGTTTGCCGACGATCAATATTTTGATAAAATTGGGAATTCTTTGCTAGCTTCCTACCAATTCACTCATGGATGTTGTGAACCAGATGGAACTGGAAAATCTCCTAAATTATTGCAAAAACAATTATGGCACGAACAGTTTTCCGAGACTCAAGAAAACAAAGGAGTTTTTATAAGCCCCGGTCACTGGCTACAATCAGCAACTCCTGCCACCTCTTTAAACAAAAGGATTCGTGAAACTTCGGAATTAACTATAAGCACTACTGTTGCTAGTTCTGAGACAGGTCAAACTGGTCCTGCACGCATTATCTCGGTTTCAAACGGTGCTCTTCGCCGCAATTTTACATTAGGACAACAAGGCACAGACTTGGATTTGCGAATTAGAACTTCCCTCACAGGAGAAAACGGTGCGGAATTCACGCTGAGAGTTCCTAATGTTTTTACAGATACAAATAGTCATCATATAGTCATCACTTATTCTAAAGCAAATCTCCAAGTCTACGTTGACAATATACGTAATTTGTATTCCTTCAATCTACTAGAGTTGATGACAAAGGCGCAAAAACTTTTTTACTATGCTCTTACTTTTATCCCTCTGGGAATTTGTTTGGCAATTCTCACTATCCTAGCTAAAAGAAAATTGTCTTTTTATCGATTCCTACTTTTCAGTGGAATACTGTTACCTTCTGCGATACTAGAATTTCTGCTAGTTAGTGAGAGCGGTAAAAGTATCAGTTTGAGCAATCTGTTAATTGGTGTATTGTTTACTACAGGTACTGTGCTGTTGTTGAGGCTGCGGGCTTCAGCGATGCTTAGCAAGGCAACTATCTCCAGGTAACAACAGAGTGAGAGTAGCATTAAACACAAGATTGCTGTACATATATTTGTGGAGCAATCCGGTAAAAACTACTTTCATTCTGAAAAAGTTCACAGTGCCTGAAATTTCATCTAAGAGAAGCTATTACATGATTGGCAGATTATTAGACCAGCGTTACCTAGTGGTTAAACTATTGGGTATGGGTGGATTTGGTCATACGTATATAGCGCAAGACACTCGCCGTCCTGGAAATCCTGTATGCGTTGTCAAACATCTCAAACCTGCCACTAACGACCCTGAGTTTTTGCAAACAGCTAGACGCTTGTTTAGTAGAGAAGCCGAAACTTTGGAAAAACTGGGAACCCATGACCAAATTCCCCGACTGTTAGCTTATTTTGAAGAACAGCAAGAATTTTTTCTGGTGCAGGAGTATATCGACGGGCATCAGCTTGCTATGGAATTGCCATCAGGGCACCGTTGGGATGAAAGTCAAGCCATTAATTTGTTGCAAAATGTTCTGCCAATCCTGGCATTTCTCCACGATAACGAAGTTATCCATCGCGATATAAAACCCCAAAACCTCATTCGCCGCAAGTCGGATAATAAGCTGGTACTGGTTGATTTTGGTGCTGTTAAGCAAATCCAAATGTATTCGCTCATGAATTCAAATCAGCTAAAGAATGAGACAATTCCGATTGGAACTCCGGGTTATATGCCAAGCGAGCAGGCGCAAGGCAGACCGCGTCCCAACAGCGACATTTATGCTCTAGGAATAATTGCTATCCAAGCTTTGACAGGCTTAAGCCCCAAGCAGCTAGCTACAGACCCTACAACCGGAGAGATTATTTGGCGTCAGTATGCCCAAGTTGGTGACCAGCTAGCAGGTATTTTAACTAAAATGGTGCGCCAGTACTATAAATACCGCTATGAATCTGCTGGTGATGCTTTGCAAGCACTCGCTTCCATGACTCATCCGAGCACGTCAGCAGCTGTTGCTGTTGCTGTTAAATATATGCTTCGGCACTATTTGCGAGAAGGTTATGTGTCTGCTACTAAGGTAGTGCGATCTCTACAGGAACTAGCAAAACCTTGCTATATTCCACCAGACAATACAGAAACTCCGGATGTTACATTACCACCGGAAATCCCTGCTTCTAAAGTCGTGCCGGATATACAAAATACATTAGAAATAACTCATAAAAATCCACTTACACCATTGAACAGTGCTCAACCTAAACGAACCTTTGCCAGTAAATCCCGTCGCAAATTACAATTACTGACTTTTGGCAGCGGTGTATTTGCTTTAGCTATACTCAGTGTGATTTCTGCAAATCCTCCACAACAAAAATCCTCTTCTCCAAATAAGACACAAGAGAATAAAATCCAAGAAACCCAAAATGAAATTGCTCCAAATACGGAGAACAAGACAATTCCAGAAAAAATTCCAGTAAAAAACGAAGCGAATAACTGTTTTGTCGTGACTCGCTCGTCAAATGTACGCTCTGTTTCCGGACGTAGAAGAACAGGAAAGGTGATTAAAGCAGGTACAAAAGTTACAGTGACTGGAAAGGAAGAAGGTGGCTGGATTGAATTAAGCGCTCCCGAACCTGGTTGGATTTGGAAAAGTCGGATGAAAAATACTTGTCGATAGCAGGGTTTTGCCTCCTAACTTGTGTTTGTTTACATCAATTTACTTAAAAACAGGCATTTGGTATCAGTTGGGTGGCAATTCCAAGGGAATTTCACCTAACAAACCCTTACGAAAATCTGTTAACAATTGTCGTGCAGTTCGTTCTATATCACCTTTGTAACGATGCTCTGCCAAAGCGTGTAAATATTCTTCTCCAGTGAAGGGAGTTGGGTCAACTTCGTACCGTGCTTGTAAGGGTCGTTTTGGTAATAAATTGGGATTTGTAAATTCTAAATCTTGCAGTAAATCTACGAATGCAGCAGCTACCAATTGTGTATCGTAAGATGCATCACCAATATCGTCACAAATAGCTAACTTCACCCCATCTTCTTGATTTTCCAATCGACTGGGGATAACACCAGGAGCATCTAACAATTCTATTTGGTCGGAAATCCTTACCCAACGCAGTTGCCGGGTGACACCAGGACGCGCAGCACTTTCTACAACTCGCCGTCCTAACAAACGATTGATTAAAGCTGATTTGCCCACATTAGGAAAGCCAATAACAACAGCACGAACCGGGCGAGGCAACATTCCACGACTTTTACGACGTTCATTAATTGCCACTCCAGCTGCTTGCGCTGCTTTGGACACCGCTGCAACTCCCTGACCGTGCTGGGCATTGGTAAAGTATGGAACTTCACCCTGTTGCCGGAACCATTCTGTCCAAGCTTGCTTCACTTGAGGCAAAACCGTATCCACTCGGTTCAGCACCAATACCCGTGCTTTATTTCCTACCCACTCATTTATTTGAGGATGATGTGTTGCCAAAGGAATACGGGCATCGCGCACTTCCAGAACTACATCCACGAGCTTGAGATTTTCCTTTAACGCTTTTTCCGCCTTAGCAATATGACCTGGATACCATTGGATCAGGTTTAACTTGTAGTTTTGAGTTAGAGCCATTTTTATTAAACCTGTAGGGTAGTTAACTTAGTTTAACGCATCTATGAACTACCGAAACAGGCTGTGACGGGCAAGATGCCCGTCCCACAAGATGCCTGTCCTACAAGATGCCCGTCCTACAGATGTCTCTCACAAGATGCCCGTCCTATAAGATAGGCATCATAATTGAGTAGGTTGCGTAGGTGATTTCCGGATACCATTTAACCCGGTAGAAATTAGTAACTAGTACTAAAATCTACTGTGTATTGAGGTGTATCCTCCTCAGCCATCATTTCACGTCCTATACACAGAGCGCCTTGCAGCCCTTGAATTAGTAGTTCATTTGTTCGCATTGAAAGGGCTGGGTGGGCACTGCCCACCGCTTGTCAATTACAGCAGATTGCAACAAGCCGACTATCTAAATTGCGTCGTATTGCCCACCCTACACATTTAAATAACCTTCTTTTGATAAAGGCGTAACAAGCGTTACCACTAGTTAAAGATAGATACATAGCTTATATTATGTATAAATAATCACTTATTTAGCAAATCAGTATCTTTAACAATACTTCATTTGTGAAACTTTTTTCTCTAAAACCGCAAAAATACAAAAAAGATAGCCATTTTAAATTAGAGGTAAAGGTAAAGAAGTTAGCAGGAAAGTAGAGTGAAAAAATGGTTAATTTTACTTAATGTTTGTTTAAAGTCCATTGAAAATTTGATACTTATACTGATATTTTAAAATTTAAAGGAATAAATTTTATATATCCGCTACTAACTTAAGATGTTTCATCAAAAATTGTAGCTAAGTTCTCCTGCAGTTTTTTAGAGAGTTTCATGATGAAATACTCCTAATGTTGTATTCCAAATTAAATAGTAAAAAAATGGTTAATTGGATAGAGAGAACAGTAATTGTCATACACAAATCCAAATAAGCCATTTAGGGAATCTAGGTATAGAGAATGAGATAGCCCTAAATGAAATATAAATTTCTAAGTTACATTTAACTAATAACATCAAGATTTATGGGATTCAATTCTAAATTGCTAGCAACAGTGATTGGATTATCGATGGTTGTTGTGCAGACGCAAGTTGCTGCTGCACTTTCTCAAATCCAAATTGATGAGATAGCACAAGCGATTACTGTACTCATTGATGCTGGAGATGCGGGTTCTGGTTCTGGGGTAATTATTAAAAAACAAGGAGATGTTTACTCTGTTATTACAACCGCACACGTAATTGCTAGTGAAAAGGTTAAATATGAAATTGTAACCCCTGATAATCGCCGATATTTGCTTGACTACAGTACGGTTAAAAAGTTACCAAAAGTAGATCTGGCTGTTTTACAGTTTACAAGCAAAACAAATTATAGAGTTGCGAATCTTGGAAATTCAGATAAAATTCAACGAAATGCAAAGGTTTATGTTGCTGGGTTTCCCGGACGCTCGGCTACAATTCAGCGTCCAATTTACAATTTTATTCCCGGACAGGTGATTGCAAATGCTTTGCGATCGCAACCTGTATCTGATAGCGGTTACAATCTAGTTTATGATAATTCAACTTTACCAGGAATGAGCGGTGGTCCAGTATTGAACGAACGAGGAGAGGTGATTGGAATTCATGGTAGAGGAGAAATTTTTCACTACGCCACTCCAAAGATAAATCCTCAAGTTGCTTTTGTTTATACAGGTAGAAGTCTTGGTATTCCAATCAAGACATTTTTGCAATTAACTGGTAGGGTTGAAACAAGTACAATTCCAAGTTTTCCTGAAATTCCCATTGCAGCATCTGATTGATAAGCAATTCAAAAAGTTAGCAATTTGCTGGTAAATTCTCACAAAGTTTGAAAGATGAGCTTCTCCAGACAGCAGAGCAAGGAAATCCAAGAAGCTTTAGCTTTGGTTGAGTTCTGCAAAGCAGTGTAGATGAAGCTAAACAGGTGGGTAGTTCACGTTCGCAAACGATAACCTATTCCCCTGATTGTTTCAATGCGATCGCTACCCAACTTTTTCCGCAAGTGACCAATATAAACATCAACAATATTGGAACCCGGATCGTAATCATAACCCCAAATGCGGTTAAGTAATTGTTCGCGACTCATAACTTGCATCGGGTGACGTAAAAAGACTTCTGCCAAAATAAACTCACGAGTGGAAAGCTCAACTAACTTATCGCCTACCCAAACCTCTCGTGTAATTAAATCTAAAGCAATATCCCCTACTCTCAAGATTGTTTCTTCTTTGACTCTAGGTATGTGATGGTTCCGTAACTGTACCCGAATACGTGCCAAAAGGACTTCAAAGCGAAACGGTTTGGTAATGTAATCATCGGCACCACCATCCAACCCTGCAACCGTATCATCTACACCGTCACGGGCAGTTAAGACAATGATGGGGAAAGTTTCTCCCCTTCCCCTTAACTCTTGCAATACATCCAAACCATCTTTATCTGGCAAACCCAAATCCAGAATTAACAAGTCAAAATTGTTACTGTTCGCCATGCTCAAGATGTCACGAGCCTTAGTGGCTACTGTGGTTGTGAACCCGTGTGCTTGTAACCCGGTTTCCAGAAAGGCTGTGATGCGAGGATTGTCTTCGGCGATAAGAATCCGATTCATTAATTCGGTGGTTTTCTTCGTCAGAAGCAAGGGGAATCACGATAGTGAAAGTAGACCCATAACCCAGTTGACTGGAAAGCTCTACCCAACCACCATGTGCTTGAGCAATAGCTTGCACAATTGCCAGCCCCAAACCGTGTCCTTCACATTGGTCGTCGTTGGTTGCCCGCACAAAACGCTCAAAAATACGTTTTTGGTCTTCTAGGGCAATTCCTTCTCCAGTATCGCTTACCCAAATGTAAGCAAAGTCCCCTTTAACAGAGGAACCAAGTGTAATAGTATCATTATTATTTGTATGGCGAACTGCATTCTGAACTAAATTCATGATCGCTTGAGTTAACCGCTGACGGTCAACCATAATCGGGCTCAATCCTTTAGACTCCAAACGCCAATCTCGATTGGCGAGGGATCTCGCTTTCAGATAAAGTTCTTCCGTCAACCAGTCCAGTTCTTCTGGCTTGAGCCTGAGAAAATCCGGGCGTTCTGTTTTTGCTAGTAGCAGTAAATCATTCACCAGGCGACTCATGCGGTCTAACTCATCCATCACCAATGCAATAGTCACCTGCTGTTTTTCTGGATAAAACTGTAGCATTTCCAGATGCCCTTGAATAACCGTGATAGGAGTTCGGAGTTCATGACTGACATCATTAAGAAACTTTTGCTGGCTATCAAAGGCAAACTGAAGCCGATCCAGCATCTCATTAAAAGTTTTGGTTAACTCGCCAATTTCATCCGCCCCTTTTACTGAAATCCGCTGTGTCATATCTGACTCAGTAATTGATTGGGCAGTTTTAGTGAGCAAGCGCAGGGGATACAGGACTCTACCAGCCGTAACCCATGCTAGTAAGAAAAAGATCAGCAGGACAATTAATGTTACCTGGGTGACTAAGAAAATAGCGTTTGTTCCTGCTTGGAAGGTAGTTGAAGCATCATGAATTGCAATCAGGACACCCCTTTCTCCACCGACATTCACTGAATGAGTTACATAACGGATTCTTTGTGTAGAAGTTTGTATGTAACCTTTATTTGGGCTTTTTGGCTGAATCCATTGCCCTACCAAGGCTGGATACTGCTCTAAAAGTTCTGAAGGTAAAATCGGGCTGTATTTGTAGATGCGATCGTTAATGAGGGTGATAACATACTCATTACGTGTAGGAGCATAGCTAGCTAAGAATTTATCAAATAGTGCAGCAGTATCCACGGGTTGTCCCGATTTTTTTGCACTGTACTGGCTTGCGAGCAACTTAAATCGATCGACTTCTTTAATCAAAGAAGCGTCAGATCGTGCTTTTAGGTCATCACAGTATATTTGGCGGGTTGCTTGGATGGAAAACGTCGCCGTACAAGCGGTCAATAGAAAGTACCAGACTAAAAGACGGGCGCGGACGCTGTAGAAAGTTCTGCGCCATCCTTGTGGAGGCATATACTTTGGTGCCATTCCTGTAAACTTGCTATTTGCTTGATATTTATTTGCCATTATTCTACAATTTTGCCTAACAAGATACAGTGTCGGCAAGCCGGGTAAATCACCAGTGAAGCTTTGGTGAAAAAATTTTCATGTTTTTTAATAAGGCAAGTAGAACATTTGACAGATATCTAGACCTGCCATAAACTTATATGCTACGACCTGGATTTAAAGTTTTCCTATTCTAATTGTAATTGAACGTGGCTCAAAACTACTGCCGTGCCAAGCTCAGAGGTAAATCCTTTAAAGGGCAAGACTTAACAGGTGCAGACTTCTCGTATTCAGATATTCGAGGTGCTGATTTCACAAATGCCATCCTTAAAGGAGCCAACTTCAGCCATGCAAAAGCAGGACTACAAAGACGTTGGGCAATTGCCTCGCTCATAATTGCATTACTGATGTCAGCAGTGTCCGGATTGCTATCGGCTGTTGGTGGTTCTTTAGTGGGATATATCCTGGCTAATGGCAACCGTGAAAATACTGTCATTGCTGTAATAAGCATAACAGTATTGCTAATCTTTTTTCTCATCACTATTCGCCGAGGAGTAGCAGCAGCTTTTGGCTTTTTGACAGTGGCAGTCGCATTAACTGGCATAGCAGCAGTGGCATGGGCTGGGTTAGTAGCACTGGCTTGGGTTAGGACAGGCACTGAAACAGGGGTTATGGAATTAGCAGGGGTAGTGGCTGTAGTCGTAACCGGGGCTGTGGCAGTGATAGTAGTGGCAACAGGTGTCGTGATAATAGCAGGGGCAGCTGTCATAGCAGGGGCGATCGCTGGATTAGGGGCAGTCGCAGTTACAATCTCAGTAGCAGGGGCTGTTGCTGGAGCAGTAGTGGTAGCTGTCGTAAAGGTAGGTGGTTTAGTAGTAGGAGCACTGGCAGCAACAGTAGCAGTATCGACAATATTACTGTCAGCTGACATTAGTTGTCGCGCTCTATTTGAGGATGAAAAACAAACCTGGGTTCGCAATGTTGCCCTCGACTTGGTAACAAGACGTGGAAGCAATTTTCAAGGAAGCAATTTGACAGATGCTGACTTTACACGGGCAAGTTTGAAAAACTCCAATTTCCTCAAATCTACAGTAACGCGTACCTGCTGGTTTCAGACGAAAAAGTTGAATCGTGCTGACGTTAGAACAACCTATCTTGAGGATAAAAATCTACGACAACTGTTGGTGACAAAAGATTTACAAAACAAAAACTTTGATGGCTGGGACTTGCAAGGTATTAATTTGCAGGGTGCAAATTTGGCAGATTCTAGCTTAATTGCAGCTAAACTGAATGAATCGAACCTACAAGATGCAAATCTTTCCCGAACCAATCTTATAGAGGCGCAACTAGACAACACGGATTTGAGAGGTGCAACTCTGACAGGTGCATATATTGGCGGTTGGCGCATTACTCCAGAAACCAAACTCAATGGAGTTAAGTGCGACTATATCTTTATGTGTGTACCCACAAAAGACAACCCCAATCCCAATCGCCTACCCCCTAACTGGGATGAGATATTTAAAGACGGTGAGTTTCCACAATTGATAAGTCCAGCATCAACTAAACCCGTAAGGAGTCCCACACCGTAATCTTTGATTCGGTGTCGGGAGGAATTACGGGCTTCATTTGTTGCGTCCTGCGACCAATTCTTACCGGAAGAAAGGCAGAGGGCAGAGGGCACGAGAACCTGGTTCGACAACACAATGTAGAGACGCGCCATGGCGCGTCTCTACACGCGTATTTTTTATACATTATTAAGTATTATTATCCAGGAAAAACCTTGGCTAAATCAAGAGATAAGTCAGGAAAATGAGGAAGTACTATTGTCTCATTTTGCAGTACAATTCGCTTGACCCGGTAATCAAATTTACCTTGTGGTTTCTGATAAGGTTCACTGTAAGTTTCCAAACAATTTTCAGGCAAATTAAACAGCCAATAATGAGTAATTCCTGCTTCAGCGTAAAGGGGTAATTTAACTTCTTGGTCGTAAGCTAAAGAAGAATCCGCAATCTCAATCACAAGAAAAACTTCTTCGGGAGTTGGATGGGCAGATAGATAATCGTCACCACGATTGCGAACAATAGCAAAATCAGGTTCGGGTTCGCCGTCTGCGGGTAAAGTAATTGGAGATTGGTTTTGCAAAGTAGCTCTATCGCTTAATAACTTGGGCAATTCTCTTAAAAGTCTGCGATTACAAGCTTCGTGGGCTGTTCCCTTTGCTACCATTTGAATAATTTGTCCGCGAATTAACTCGACCCGGTCATCTTCACTAAAAAATCCCAGTTCTATTAAACGATGGTACTCGGCTATTGTGAAATGTTTGGGAGTTGAGAGGGTCATAGGTAAACCTGTAACAGAGACGTAGCACGCTACGCCTCTAAATTAATTCACATTCTTATTTTAGAAGAACGGCACCAGCATCAATGGCGGTACGAAAGAGACTGTAGGGTTTTTCCCGAAGGTCTTTGCCGTTGTGAAAATTAGGTTGGCGGTGCAGCTGATTGGCAATAAAGTAAAGGTGCCCATTTTGAGCTACTGAAAGTGTATCTGGCCACAAAACTCGTGGGTCGTGGGTTACCGTTTCGTACATTCCATTGGGAAGACGGCGCAGAATTGCATTATGCTCGTAATTTGTTACATAAATCCCATTTTTATTATCGGACTCTAGTCCATCTGAAGCGCCACCTTTATCACCGTGGTCAATTACGGTTGCTGCAACCTGCTCATCGGATATCTTCTCATTTGCCAGTGCATCAACGCTAACACTGTAGAGCTTTCTACCCATAAGAGGACAGTAAAACAGCCTTGAACCATCGCTGCTAATTGCAATGCCATCTGCACCAACTTTCAGCGGGCTGGGTGGTTGACCTGGGGGTTTGGACATAAATGGCTGACCCTCAACTATGGGCAAAAACTGACTGATATCTTCCGCCTTAGTAGATGGATGGTCGTTTAGCCGTCTCCAACTTTTGCCTGAAGCCAAATCAACCACAATGATACCGTTTGAACCACTTGAGGAGGAATCGGTGATAAATGCTATTCCTTCTTTTCCACGTCTTAGGTCAAACCGGACATCATTAAGATAGGTGGTTTTTAAAGCTACATTTTCAGGAAACAAAATTCTTTTGAAGATCCGATTCGTTTGCAAGTCAACTCCAATGAGCTTTGGTCCTCCATAGGAAGTTGGAGCAAATTCGATGCTTCCCGTATCCAAAATCCACAAACGGTCTCTCGGATCGACCACTACGCTTTGAACGGAAACTAGGGATTCTGATGGTTTTGCTGAGTTAGCAACATTTATCTCTGTATTGGGATAAGCCACAGCACGCCCGTTTCTCACTTCCGCCACTGTGAAATCGACCTTGTCGCCCCAGCGAGGAAAGTTAACAAATATACGCCCTTTTTGGGATACCGTAACTCCAGTAGGCATTGAACCATTAAAACTAGCAACCAACTCTAACTTTCCAACGGTTGTCTCTTGTGGGACAGATGGGGATGCTTGTGTAGGAATACTGAGTGCCAAGATAAAAATTGTTATGCTTGTTGCTATAACAATTAAAAGTAAGTTACGCTTTGGCATTTTTGTTGATTGTATTGACAATCTTTATGATATGGGGAATGCAACGTGTATACGACCTGTACGCAGGTAGCTGCTCAGTTGATGATGTACTAGCTGTTGGGCATCAAAATGGCAAACACGCTAAGTTTCATAACCGGGCGGACTTTGCCATGTTCCCACTACCTCAGCCAGTTCTTTCGCGATCGCTAACAGTTCTCGGTCTCGCCATCGCCTTCCCACTATTTGAACGCCTATTGGTAAACATTCTTGACTATATCCTACGGGTATCACAACCACAGGATTGCCTGTCAAATTGAAGAGCGGGCTGTGACTCAAGCCCCAAACATTATAGGGAAGAGTTTGTTCATCTACCGATAGCACCTTTACCAGACTGTCAAGGTTACTTGATATCTTGACATGCTTAAAGGCGGGACCGCAAGTGACCGGGCACAACCAAGCATCCCATTCTGATAAAAATGTTTCCACCTGTCCAATAATGGTATCTCGCCGATTGAGTGCTTCTGCATACCGTCTGAAATTCAATCTTCCCCCTCGCAAAATCCCTTGTGCCAGTGGATTCTTGGACAGTTTTGCAGATAACCCAATTGCCAGTAAAGGAGCTAGCGATCGCACCAATGGAGGTTCTAGAACACCAACTTCCGTTCCCAGAATCTCACCAAAGGTTTGTAAAGCCAAGGCAAAGTCAAGTTTATGAGGCTTAGTACGCTCTACACGACAGCCCATGCTCTCTAACTGGATTGCCAATTTTTCCAAAGTTAGCCTAGTGTCAGCAGTGACCGGAATCCCGCCAAAGTCATCTGTCCAAGCAAAACGATAGGTTTTGAACTCCCGTAGAGACAAAGTTTCTGCTGGCGACGAACCAACTTCCCAGTCCCTTCCATCTTGTCCTTCAATTAAAGATAAGCACAGACTTAAATCTTCAACCGATCGTGCTAGAGGTCCAAGCACCCGCAGATGTCGAACCGATTTAAAAAGCCCTCTGTCTCTGGCGACACAGCCCGCATTAGAAACGCGATGCTCGGTGGGTTTGAGCCCAAAGATACCGCAAAAATGGGCAGGAATGCGAATCGAACCACCGATATCTCCTCCAATATCAAGAGGTGATAAGCCTGCTGCAACAGCTGCACCTCCCCCACCCGAACTACCACCAGGTGTATATTCTAAGTTCCAAGGGTTGTTGGTACGACCAAAAATTGGGCTATCGCTCTGAATTCCTTGAGCAAGCATTGGCAGATTAGTTTTGCCTAAAATAATTGCTCCTGCTCCTCGCAAGCGGGAAACGACGGTGGCATCTTTCTCTGGGATGTAGTTCGCCAAGGGTGGGTAACTGCTTGTAGTTCGCAACCCCGCAGTTTCTATATAGTCCTTGATGGTGACAGGTAAGCCATGAAGTACACCCCAACTTTCTCCTTTAGCAAGGGCTTCGTCCGCTGCTAATGCCCTCTGCCATGCACCTTCTTCATCAAGTGTGACAATTGCATTCAACCGAGAATTGTGTTTGGCAATCTGCGCTAAATGTGCTGTTAGCACTTCAACAGCAGAAAAGGTGCGCTCGCGAATGCCTTTTGCTAACTGATGGGCTGGCATGAAAACCAGATCGCTCATGGCAATGACTCCAACTTAGATTGCACTGAAAGTAGAACGCCGACAACAGTTTATGTCGAATTGTACACCTTCCGCTAGTAGTAACTATTGAAAAAGCCCGATTGCTTTGAGTGCAACCGAGCTTTGAGATTAAGTTATAACAGTTTTAAGTAAGTAGGCGAAATCAAATATAAGTATACTAGCCGCCATTTGTCTTTTGTCCCCGGTCTTTTGTCCTTAACAATTAGAAGACAACAGGGAGCAGAGAATTAATCGACTTGTTCCAGATTAACTTTAACAACCTTGTTCTGTTCTTCTACTTTCTTAGGCAGTGTTAGATTTAAAATACCATCTTTGTACTCTGCTTTAACATTGGTATTGTCAATCTTTGCAGGCAGAGGAATAACACGCTGGAACTTACCATAGTGGAATTCGCTACGAGTCATACCTTTTTCTTCAATCTTGGCATCAGATTTGCGTTCTCCACTGATAGAAACAGCATTTTCTGTGACTTGAATATCTAAATCTTTGGCTTCCATGCCTGGAACTTCTAACTTCAGATGAACCACATCTTTTGTCTCGCTCAGTTCAGCTGCAGGCACTCTGGCAAACCCCGTCCAACCTGTTGGAGCTAGTGTTTCATCGAACAAGCGATTCATTTGTCTTTGTAGACTGTTGAGTTCTTGCCAAGGATTCCGACGAACTAACATACTGTTTTTCTCCTCTAAATGAGAATTTTGTTTACCAACCAACTGCAGGAGTTAAAAACTTTCCTTTGATTCCCATATTATTGTTTGGCAAAAGCTTCGTAAGTACGGGTCTTTTGAATAAAAAAATCGTAATGACCACACAAGTTTTCAAGCAGTAGTCAGAATCAATATTTTCGTTATTGCTGGGCAGTGCCCACCCTACTTTTATTGGGAATGAGGCAAGAACTGAACTCTGGTATCAACTAGAGCGTAAAAACCGTTCTTATTATGGTTCGGTTCTACGGACTGTGCTGCACTAAATGCTTTGATAGATTGTATATAACAACAACGAAGCCCTACATAACTCAATTAATTATGCATAACTCTCATAACCACTCAGAAGTCCCAGGAACTGAAACCAAAACTCATTTTTGGCAGTATATTCAATCCATGAATCCGGAAACAATTGCTCAGCTTTCTCAACCAGCGTCACCGGAAGTGTTTCAAATCATAGAACGTACAATTACTGGTATGCTGGGGACTTTACCTTCTGAAGACTTTGATACGATGATTACGACTAGTCGGGAGAATTTGGGAAAAATAATAGCATCATCAATGCTTAACGGCTACTTCTTGCGTAATGCAGAGCACCGAATGGAATTGGAGAAGTCTTTGAATTTGGCTGGAGTTAGCTCTGAAGATGAGGCGTAGTAATTTCAATATTATCTCATGTAGTTGTCAGGGCGAACGGTCGTTTGCCCCCACCAACATACTTCATTTACCTGAAAATACTGTAATAAACCTCAGCCTAAAGCTGAGGTTTTCTGTTTAAATATTTTACGTTGCTGTATGTGTCAATGTGACTGGTTCAGTCACTTGCTGACTAATGGTGGGCGGTGATGGCTTGCGACGGTCGAAGTCACGCAGTAATCCCATGAGGGCGGGAACTACAGTTGGGGTAAGGATGGTAGAGAATGCCAGACCGCCGGTGAGGACAACGCCCAATCCTTGATACAGTTCTGCACCTTGTCCCGGTACGACTGCTAAGGGCAACATACCAAGCACGCTGGTTCCGGCTGACATAAAGATGGCTCGCAGGCGATCGCGTGTTGCATTGTACAAAGATGCATCGTAGTCCTGCCCCTCGTCTTGTTGTAATTGTAACGCCCGGTCTACTAATAGAATCGCATTGTTAACTACAACACCAGTCAGAATAATAAAGCCCAAGGCGGTAATCATATCTAGAGGTACAATCAAACCGGGAATGCGGTTAGCAATCACCAGGCTTAGCAGTGCGCCACTCATCCCCATTGGTACCGTTGCCATAATAACGACTGGGTAAAGGAAAGAGCGATACAGCGCTACCAACAACAGGTAAGTAATTAACAATGAGAGTACAAAGGCAGAAGCTAACTGAGAAACTGTTTCTGCCAACCTGTCTGCAGAACCCGCTAATTCTAGACGATACCCTGCAGGTAAACTAGCTCGTAACGGTGCTAGAATTTCCTTTTCTGTTTGTTCTACCAAAGCACCTAGAGGTGCATCTGGTGCGAGGGAGGTTGTCAGGGTAATGGATCGCTCCAAGTCCACATGGTTAATCACATCAAACCCTGTGGTTTCATTCACCTCTGCAACATCGCCGAGCTGCACCTGTTGACCGCGAGTTGTATAAATAGGTAGTTGGCGCAGTTGTTCTGGTGTCTGAACAAAAGTATTCTTTAATTCTACCGATACGTCTAGCTCTTCTTTCCCGTCTATAAAATCTGAAGCAATACGACCACCCAGTGCAGCTTCTACCATTGTTCCGACTTCAGCTTCCGATAAACCTACCTCAGAAAGCCTTTCCCGATTGGGCATGACTTGAAGTTCTGCTGAGCCCGCAACAAAGTTAGAGCGGACATTGCGAACCCCTGGGTAATTTCGCAGTTTGCTAGTAATTTGTTTTTCTAACTGACCTAACTGCTCCAAGTCCGAACCTACAATTTGAATCTCAAATTCCTTTCCTGGGTCTTGGAAGATAGAAAAACGGGTGGGAATGAGGAAACGATAACCCACAAAGTTATTACTTTGAGCACGCATCCTATCTACCATCTCAGCCAACCCATTGCTTGTAGCAAATTCAGGCTTGAGGGTTGCGGCAATTCCTCGCCGTCCAGGGCGTTCGATAAACATGACGTTCTGGACTTCTGGTTGCGATCTGAGAAAGTTTCTTGCGGGTTCTGATAAGCGGACGGCTTCTTGGACGCTCGTTCCCGGTAGTGGTTCTGCTATCCAAAACACTAGGTTGCGGTTTCCTTCCGGTAGATAGTCTGCGGGTGGTAGCAACAGAATACTAGCAACCAAAAGAGCAACAGGAAGCGATAGGACGAACAATCTACGTTTGAATCGACCTCGTCCTAGAGACCAACTTACGGTTTTTGCTACGAACGCTTCTAACCTGCTTTGAAACTTGAGAAAGATAGAAGATGTACGAAATACCGCCCACTCGAACCAGGAAGAGATTGCAGCCAGTATATTATTTCTTCTTGGTTCCCTGACTCTCCTATTTCTAACTTCTCCCTGGAGTACCTGCAGAGCATCCGCCTGAGTTAAAAACAGCCCCGATAGCATTGGTACTAAAGTTAAGGCGGCAAATAGGGAACTGAGAGCAGCTGCTGAGATTGCGATCGCCATATCAGCAAATAACTGTGCCACTTCTCCTGTTACTAGTATTAGAGGCGTGAAGACTGCAATGTTGGTTAAAGTTGCAGCCAGCATTGCTCCTCCGACTTCCTGAGTCCCCTTAATAGCAGCTTGCAGTGGGCTTTTACCCTGTTGCATATGGGTAAAGACATTCTCAATGACCACGATTGCATTGTCCACAACCATTCCCGCTGCAAACCCCAGAGCTGCCAAGCTGATGATATTCAGGGTTCGTCCTAGTAAGTGCATCACAATAAACACAGTCACCAAGGTCGTGGGAATTGTCAGTGCGACGACTGCTACTGTCCGCATAGAACTTAAAAACAGTAGTAACACAATAGTTGCAAGCACTGCTCCGCTGACCAGGTTTTCTTGCACTAGGGCAACGGATTGGTTAATATAATTACTTTCATCATAGTTGTAAACAAAATCAATTCCTTCTCCTGCACGGTCAAATTGTGCTTCCAACTCTACTAATGTTGCTCGGATTCCCTTAGCCACTTCCGGCACATTTGCACCCACTCGCCGGATAATACCCATAGCAACTGTGGAATTGCCATTAAAGATGAGTGTACTTTCTAGGGGCTTGCGACCCATTTGCACTTGGGCCACATCTCGTAGGTAAACCGTACCTGAATTATCTCGCCGCAGAATAAATCCTTCAATTTGCTCAAGCTGCTGCGAACGACTTACAGTACGAACTCGATACTCCCGTCTACCTAAAACTAAGGGACCGCCTCGGATGTCACGGTTGTTTTCTCGCAAGACACGAACAACGTCCCCAATGGTTAGGTTGCGTTCGGCAAGAGCTTTAGGGTCAACCCTGACTTCTACTTCTCTCTCTCTTCCTCCGGGAATGATAAACTGTCCTACCCCTTCAACTCGCCGCAACCGAGGCACAATAACGTCTTCAACAAGGTCGCGATAGCGATCGGGGTTACTCTTAAAGCCTTCTTTAGGAGCTAGGGCAACCCACATCATTGGCGAACTGTTACCCCCCACAAGTTCTACGTCTGATTCATTTGCTTCTTCTGGGAGGTCTTCTACCTGCTGCAATTTGTTCAGTACGTCCACCAGACGCTGGTTAACATCACTATCCCAAGTGAATTCTAGGGTGATGCTGCTAATTCCAGCACGAGAACTGCTGGTAATTTCCTGTACCCCCAGAACTTCTTCCATCCGTTCTTCTATTGGGCGGGTGATCAGGTCTTCTACTTCTGAGGGTGCGGCACCGGGATATAAGGTTGTAATGGTAATTTCTGGGCGATCGCCTCCTGGTTGCAATTCTAGAGGCAGATTCAACAGCGACATCACACCAAACAGAGCAAGCAAGCAAAACAGTACAAAGGTACCGTGCCGCCAGCGAACAGCGGTTTCTATGAAGTTCATAAATTATTGCTCCGTTATCTTGACAGAGGCACCATCTGTTAAACCGTCCCCACCTTTTAAGACAATGGGTTGCCCTGCTTGTAGTTGGGGATGGGCAATCGCAACTTTTTCTCCCATGTCAGCAACCAATTCCACCTCGTGCTGTTTGGCTTTTCCATCTGCAACTGAAAAAACCAGCCACTGATTTTGCCGTCTTGTCAATGCATCACGGGATACAACATAGCTCCGGGTATTTGCTGGTATTTCCAGATTGCCTGTCACTGCCATACCCGATAACAAACCAGAAGGCGGATTGTCCAATCGCACTCTCACCCTTTGCCGTCTTGATGTTGTATTTGCTGCTGGAACTACACTTGTTATCTGGGTGCGCCCCCGCCACTGAGGCAAAGCCCGAGTTGTCAATTCCACGGTGGTTCCTGGTGTGACTCTACCGCTGAGTTCTTCTGGCAATTCTAAAAAGATATCAAGTTGATCGCCAGCCACTAAACTAACAATTTGACCTCCATTCTGCACTAAATCACCAGCACTGACCAGCCTTTGTTGCACTACACCAGCTGAGAGTGCTTGAATACGAGTTCTTTGGAGGGCAAGTTTAGCCTGATTGACAGCAGCTGTTGCAGCAGCTACATTTGCCCGTTGTGCGTCAATTTCTTCACGGATTGGACCTGCTTTAGCTTCTTCTAGAGCCGCCTGTGCTGCAAGCCGTTCACCTCTTGCGTTATCCAATGCGGCTTGAGCCTCTACTAACAATCTTTTGGCAAGGGCTCCTTGTTGTACGAGTTCCGTTGAACGTTGAAGGTTATCTTGGGCTTCTTGCTCGCGTGCTGTGGCGGAACGCAGTGTTGCTTGCCGTTGGGCAATGATTTCCGGACGCGTACCAACCTCAAGTCGGGCAAGGTTACTGCGCTGTTGTGCCAATTCTGCTTGTGCTTGTGCAATTGCCAATCGCTGATCGGCATCATCTAAAATAGCTACAGTCATTCCGGGAGTGACACGATCGCCTGGTTGTACCAAAACTTGTCGAATCACACCACTGGTTTGAGCCCGAATGGTTGCTTGTTGGCTGGATTCTACTTGACCTAAAAGCTGAACGCGTCTTGTTCCAATGCCGGGAGAAAGTTTCACAACTGCAACCGGGCGGGGCGGTGATGCTTTAGCTGCTACAGATTTAGGCGCAACAGATGCAGGAGAAAACATTCGCCAAATTATAATACCAGAAGTTGTCAATAACAGTACTAACAACATCAAAAGCCAAGGCTTTTGAGGACGAGAAGGCAGTTCTAATTGCCCAGTGTTGTCCGAGCAATTATCGGTAATTGGGACTTCGGGTTCAAAAGTTTTCATAAATTAAATACTAAAAAATAACGAATAAGGAGGTCGGTAACAAACAACGTAACTGGTAAGGACTGTCCTTAGTCATTCGTCATTTGTCATTGGTAAGGGTTTCAGATGTATTTACATTTTGTAACGTATTTCTATTTATTCACGCCGACTCACTGAATTTGCAATTCGTAATTCGTGACCTGATTGCGAATTACGAATTATAAATTACGAATTAACTTCTAGGGTTTCCTTGGAGATTGGCTGGTACTTGTGCTGGAATAGTCCAGAAGTAAATGGTTCTACCATCTACTTGCAATGTTTTTTCCGGTTTCCAGTCACCCATGTCAAAGGCATGAGATACGATACGGGTACCGGGTTTAAGTTGCTTAAACAGTTGGGATCGCAGCTTGACATTGAGTTCGGGCAGCAGGTAGAGGGTGATGACTGTTGCATCACTAAAGTCAGTTGTAAACAGATCCTGCTGGAGGAATTTCACCTTGTCAGTTACACCTGCCTTTTGAGCATTTGCATTCGCTTCTTTAATGCGTTCTGGGTCAATATCGATACCAATAGCTTGGATACCATATCTCTTTGCTGCGGTGATGGGAATTCGTCCGTCGCCACTACCAAGGTCGTAGAGTTTATCATTTTTATTCACCTTGGCGACTTCCAGCATTTTATCTACAACCTCTTGAGGTGTGGGTACAAAGACCACATCGGGTTGCCTTTGTGCTAGTTCAGTTGTGGGAGAAGACTGCTGTTGGACTGGAACAGCAGCAGGAGAGGTCTCACCTTGTTCTTGAGAACTCATTTCTTGTGCAGTGCAACCAGCCAGCACTAGGCTACTTACACTTATTGCTGTCAACAAAACTTTTAAAAAAGGCTGCGATCGCATATTATCTTTCTCCATTCGCTTATATGTTTGTGGAAGTAGAACGTTTGCGGTTTAAAAGCAGCAAAGGAATACCTGACAACAGCACCGCTACACCAAGCTTGCCTCCGATAACCCCCTCGGTCAGACTGGCTGCATAAGTTAGGCTCGAATAGAGCAGGTACCCACAAATGGTACAAAATAGCAATGGTGTCGCTGGATAAGCAGGTACGCGGAAAGGACGGGGTACATCTGGCTCTCGAAATCGCAGCACGATCAGTGCCACTCCAGATAACAGAAAAAAGAACCAGAACACTGGCGTGGTGTAGTCCACCATTGTTTTAACGCCTTGGCGAGTGAAAGCACCCAAAAATACCAACGCCAAGGAAATCGCCCCTTGAACTAATAAAGCATGAATTGGAGTACTACCGCGCTCTTGCCAGCGTCCCATAAAGCCAAATATGGAAAAGTCCTGCCCTAAAGCATAGTTAGTTCGGGCACCAGTAAAAATGGTTGCATTGGCAGTACTCAAAGTTGCGAATACAACTAAAATACTTACGAGTCTTGCCGCATTTTCTCCCACTGCACGACGCATCAAATCAGCGGCTGGGGCCTTTGACTCCGCTAACCCCTGCAGCCCTAAACTTTGGAGGTAAGCGAAATTAGTCAATAGATATATAACTGTAATGATGGCAATACTGCCTAATAACACCCGCACCATATTGCGCTTTACTTGTCGCACTTCGGCTGAGATATAAGCAGCTTCGTTCCATCCACCATAGGTAAGTAGCACAAAAATCATTGCTTGCCCCCAAATGGTCTTGGAACCAGTTGCTATTAAGTTATTTGCGGGTATTGGTTTAGCAAAGACAATACCGACAACAATCACAAGTAGCAAACCCACGACTGTTGCTACTGTCAACCAATTTTGCGTCCGCTTGCCTTGCTGCACGCCAAGAATGTTGAGACCTGTAAGACAAACTACTGCTCCTGCGGCGTAAATATCTACAGAGTAGTCTCCCAGGCGGAGTAATTGAGAAGCGTAGTTTCCAAAGACAAACGCTAGCAAAGCGATGGAACCAGTTTGAATGACAGTTAGCCGTGCCCAAGCAAACAAAAAGGCTGGAATTTTTCCAAAGGCACGCATTAAGTAGTAATAAGTTCCACCCGCGTTAGGATAGGCAGTTGCCAACTCAGCATAGCAAAGAGCGCCAATCAAGGACATCACTCCACCTAGCAACCATGCCAGCAGTGCAAACGCTGCACTTTCCATATTTTGTGCTACGAAAGCCGGAAACTCAAAGATGCCCGCACCAATGACTATGCCAACGATCAGTGCAATTGCATCGATGGTTGAAAGCATAGGCTTTGGTGCTGATACTTTTGTTACCATAAAATAAATCGCCTGGAAATTTTGGTAATCAGCAGGGAAGAATCATTCTAAAGCTTAAGTTGCTGTTGGAGTATTTTGCAATCCGCTCTAAGGTATGCTGTTGGTCTCTACAGCCTCCTAGGGCGATACTTTCGATTCGTTGGACTTTTTTTACCGTCCAACTCATCCAAAGACTTTATTAAGTATGGTTAAGCTGTATGAATTCGTAGTGAATGTTTTGTGAAAAAAAATTTATGTTTTGTTTATACTTCGGGTCTTACAGTGAGTTTTCATACGAGAAACTAGGTCTGCTCTCGTGAAAAACTAAGTTCCTGTCGGCGCACCTTTTAAATTTTGTCAAATCTAGTTTTTAGAAAGCTTAGAAACCTTCTATAGTTCGCTCGAAGAACTTTCCATTGAGCAACGGTATGTAAGAGAATGAATGTCAAAAACGTGTAGGCGAGCCAGAAATGAGAGTTTCTTGCTATACTTACGATCGCAGAGTTTTGCGGAAATATGTCTGGTAAAACAAGACCAAAAAATTTTACGTTCTGACTTTTATAAGAATTAGACAGGAAAAAACCAGTGATAGGAACTGCCCACATGAAGATGTAGAGGCTGGTGTGTAGGGAAACTGTCTTCAACCATTCCTTAGTCATCTTTGGCGAGCGTTTTGTGTATTTGCTCCACCACACACGCAGCAGAATAAATATCCGTAAAGTCAATAAAGCCATCGTCAGAACACCAATAGATTTATGCAAGTCATAAAGGAAATTTCTAAAAAATACTTCTCTAGGTAGTTGCGTCATAAACGAACCACCAATAAATAGCACTAAATATAATCCTGCCATTGTCCAATGCAAGGACATCAGTTGCTTAAAAGCAGAATTAACTCTAAATCTAGGAAGCCCTGTTTTAACTGGCTGTAATGTACTCATAAACTAGGTTTCAGTGGCTCATATACCGCTCGTGTTACATTTCTTAGTATTTACAAGCTGTATAAATTGGTCATGAAAAGTTTATGAATAATTTTTCACATTCAATCTTCATCATCAGCTGAAGTTGTTCCAAGTTCTTCGTCTTGTGGTTTTTCAGACACAATCACAAACTCAGTCTCGCTTTTGGGCTCCTTAGCCCATTGGTCTAAAACATCTTTAATGAGGACTTCTTGTACCCAAATTTTGGCTACAACCGTTAGGGGCAGTGCTAAAAATAATCCTAAGAAACCAAAAAACGTGACAAAAAACAACTGGGAGATTAAAGTAATCGCTGGAAGCAGCGACACTTGTTGCTCCATGACAATAGGTGTGATAAAATTACTCTCAATTTGCTGAATGACAAAGTAGAGAATCAAAACAGCAACGACTTTCCAAGGGGCATCCAATAAGGCGATCGCCATTGCTGGAACTACACTCATGGTAGGGCCAAGATTGGGAATCAAGTTTAAAAATCCTGCTAAAATACCTAAAGCTAGGGCTGAACGAACGCGCAGCACCGATAAACCAATAACGCTCATCAGTCCTACCACACTCATGGCAATAAAAGCACCCGTAACCCATCCCTCCAAAGAGACTTCACATTTATCTAAAATGCCATCTACCCGTCGCCTGTAAAAACAAGGAAACAATCGCACAAAGACTTTGCGATAAGCTGAAGGGTTAGATAAGAACATCCCTGTTAAAACAAGCACTAGCAAAATCTTGAGTAGAACTTCTAGCGAACCAGACACAAAGGCGAAGGAACTCCCCACGACACGGTTGATTATGGGTTGTGCTTCTCTACTTAAGGTATTAATGTCAGGTATATATTGAGTGAGTTGGGTGGGAAGGCGGCTTCGCAATTCATCCAACCAAGTATTAAACAGACCCAACCCTCTGGGAACCTGTCTTGTCAATTCCTGAAACTGATCTGCAAAGGGTGGCACAATCAGCCAGAAAAAGCTCACTATTGCAGCTATAAATATGCTAACAGAAAAGAATACAGCAACTCCACGCTTAATACCCGAGCGTTGGAACCGTCTAGCCAGCCGATTTAAGGTAGTTGCCAGTACAACTGCGGCAAATATCAGTAAAAGTACTTCCCTTATCTGCCACAAAGTATACAATGAAAGAACTATGGCAATTAAGCCAATCCATTGACCTAAATTCACTCCTGGACTCCCGACTCTGAAAGAGTTGCTGTAACCTTTAAACAGTTAGCTTTTTGGTATCTAGCAAAAAACAGTTTGCTGTCATATAATCAAATAGGTTAGCCGATTCTAGCAATTCCCGCGTAGAAGCTTTTTATTAATTATTCTGGTTTTGGAATCGCCATAACAACACACTTCCCACAATCACCGTTGGTAGAAAAACAATAATCAGGGCATTGGTTGCTGTGGGTGGAATGGGTAGATTTGGAAGAGCATACTTAATCAAGACAGAGAGCCCAGCCGAGAGTAAAAGCACTTTTAGCACAAAAATAAGCTGATTTTGCATAGTTATGACACAAGTACGGCAATTCGCATTTATTTTGTGGTGAAGACACGAAATAGAAGTTTAGCATCCAGTCTTTACAATAAGTTTCAAGCGGAGCAAGAAAAAATATTTTGCATCGTGGTTAGTAGTTGGTGGTTAGTAGTTAGCGATCGTACTTACTGCTGTAGGAGTGGGGCTACTAAAGTACTCTCTAACTACAATACAGCAACCTAATTGCTTAAACCCGCCCCTACTAACAATCTTAAAGTGGAGGGAACAGAGAAAAATGCCAGTTGAAACCGATAAAAAACGTCAAATCAAACCGCCGAGACTAAGACAATTTGGTGGTAGCTTATTGATACTTTTGACTTTTCTTCTACTGCTTAACTTTATTGTTCCCAGTTTTTTTGGTCCTAGATTACCACAAGTTCCCTATAGTGACTTTATCGCTCAGGTACAACAAGGTAAAGTGAATCGGGCGATTGTGGGTAACGAGAGCATAGAATATGTCCTGGAAACCCAAACTCCAGAAGGTAAACCCGCCGAACAGGTACTTGCGACCAGACCAGTGGCGCTCGACTTAGACCTACCAAAAATTCTGCGCGACAATCACGTAGAGTTTGCCGCACCACCACCCGACCAAAATGGTTGGATTGGTACTTTGCTGAGTTGGGTTGCCCCACCGTTAATTTTCTTTGGTATTTGGGGCTTTTTCTTAGCGGGTAGCCTATAAACTACAACATTAATAAAGCTGCCAATAGAAGCACCTAGGGCGAATACTATCAAACTCGCCTGGAGGATGATGAAAATGTCCATTTTGTCATTTGTCCTTTGTCATTTGTCCTTTGTGAGACCAGTCCTGGGGATTCCCCGTAGTAGGAAACTGGCTAACCCAAAGAGCCTGTTGTCCAAAGTTATACTCTCAACTTGCGACCAATGACCAATGACCAATGACCAATAACTAATTAGTACATATAGGATTCGATTTGATTCAGTGGAATAAAACACTCATCCGGCAGGAGAACAGGTTGGTTAGTAAAAATCACTTTACCTCTGTGATTATACCGATTAATTGCTACTCCTGAAGCTTGTCCGGTCATTTCGGGATGTACCTCACAGTAAGTGTGGTATATTTGCCCAGCGGCTCTAATGACGGTTGGATCTATCAAAGCTGGCTGGTTTTTTTGATTGCTGTAATTTGCCTGTCCTTGTTTTAAAGCGTACACCACGCACTGAGTCTTGTTGTAGGTTTGTCTTATAGTTTATCCGAAAGTTTCAGCAACGGTTGCCAAAATTTCCAGTTCTTGCTTTTAAAGTTACTCTTCTTCGAGAGCTTGAATCAGGGCATCGCCCATAGCGCGACAACCCAAGAGATTCATGCCCGGAGACATTATATCTCCAGTGCGAGCACCTCTTTGTAAAACTTGTAACACTCCTTTTTCAAGGCAATCTGCTGCTGCCGATTCGTTTAAACCATATCGGAGCATCATTGCAGCGCTTAAAACCTGCGCTAGGGGATTGGCTTTGTCTTGTCCTGCAATATCAGGGGCGGAACCGTGGACGGGTTCAAATACTCCAGGACCAGAAGCACCTAAACTCGCAGAGGGTAACATCCCAATACTGCCGGTGAGCATAGCAGCTGCATCCGAGAGAATATCACCAAACAGATTTCCCGTGACGATAGTATCAAATTGTTTGGGATTGCGTAACAACTGCATGGCTGCATTATCTACATACATATGAGAGAGCTGCACATCCGGATACTCTTGGGCTAGTTGAGTTATGTGGCTTCTCCAAAGTTGAGAAACTTCCAATACATTTGCCTTATCCACAGAACAGAGTTTGCTCTGACGTTTCCGCGCTGCTTCAAAAGCTACACGCCCAATGCGATCGATTTCAGATTCGGTGTAAGCCATTGTATTCACACCTCGCTTCTCACCAGTTTCTGTGGCAAAAATCCCCTTTGGTTTACCGAAGTAAATGCCACCTGTGAGTTCGCGCACCACCAAAATATCAACGCCTTCAACAACCTCCCGTTTTAAAGACGATGCATCAATCAATTGGGGTATTATTTTCGCAGGTCGCAAATTGGCAAATAATTCCAACCCCGAACGCAACGCCAATAAACCTGCTTCTGGACGAAGATGAGATGGTAGGGAATCCCATTTGTAACCACCAATAGCTGCTAGTAGAACAGCATCACTATTGCGACACGTATCTAATGAGGCTGCTGGTAAGGGTTCCCCCGTTGCGTCAATGGCAACACCACCAATCAATGCTTCCTGAAATTCAAACTGAATATCAAATTTTTTCCCTACGACTTTCAGCACGTCTACCGCTACTGCAATAATTTCAGGTCCAATGCCATCGCCAGGGAGTAAGGTAATGCGGTATTGCTGTGCCATAGTTTGTCTTAACTGGGTAAATGTTTAATCGTGCATCAATTGCTGCAGATTAAATATAATACCGAGCAATTGTACCAATAATGTTTTTAATTTACAGAGCAAACTAGGTCACAAATTAGTCATTTCAATTTTTCTTCCAAAGACGCATAAACCCTTGGTCCTTATAAGTTTCGGCAAGTTCGGGCTTCAAGTTAACCGCTTGGTTAAAATCTTCTCTTGCTCCTCGATCGTCATTCTGGGCTTGACGCACAAAAGCACGGCTAATGTAGAGTAAAGCATTTTTGGGATTGAGGCGGATAGCTTGATTGTAATCGGTCAGCGCTCCTTGGTAATCTGTCTGAATATAACGGGCAAAACCTCGGTTATTGTAAGCCAGGGCAAGATCTGGCTTCAAGCGAATCGCTTCTGTGAAATCATCGATCGCTTGCTCGTAATCTTTTTGAGTATTCTGTGAAAATTCTGGATGAATGTAGAGTACGGGAGGAACGTAGGAATCAGTAAATGGATTGGAAGTTGAGATTGTCTCTATATAACCATCCTGAATAACACGTGCCAGACCCCTGTTATTGTGTGCCAGGGCGAAATTGGGCTTCAAGCGAATCGCTTCGTCATAATCGGCAATCGCTCCTTTGTAATCTTTCTGTTCCTGACGGGCGTTACCCCGGAGGGTGTAGTATAAATATGCCAATTGCGGAAAAAGAGCGATCGCTTTGTTGTAATCCGCAATTGCGCCTTGGTTATCTTTTAAAAGAAATCGAGCATTGCCCCGGTAGCTGTAAAGCCACGCATTATCAGGCTGGAGGCGCAAAGCTTGGTCAAAGTCCTCAACCATTCCCTGGTGGTTTCCCATACCTGCCTGGGCATTTCCCCTGCCAACATATGCAGGAACGTAGTTTGCTTGCAAGCGTAAAGATTCTGTATAATTTTTAACCGCTCCTTTATAATCCTTCTGTGCTATTCGGACATCTCCAAGCTTTTTGTAATAGATATAAGCTGATTCTGGAGCCAAGCGAATCGCTGCAGTGTAATCTTCAATCGCTCCGGTGTAGTCTTGGAGATGATAGCGGGCTAGCCCTCTCTGACTGTATATAGAGGGAGAATCAGGCTCAAGACGCAGCGCTTTGTTAAAATCTTCCATGAATGCCACTTGATTCCCCATCTGACTGTAGATGATGCCTCGATCCACATAGGCGTAGGCATTGTCAAGTTGGAGGCTAATAGCTTTGTTTAAATCTCCCAGTGCTCCCTGATAATTTTCTTCTTGAGCTTTAGCCAAACCTCGCTGTCGGTAAGCAAAGGGATTGTCAGGCTGAAGGCGTAAAGCTTCGTTGAAATCCTGAATCGCTTGCTGAGTATCTCCCATGTTTAAATGGATTTCGCCCCGAAGAATATACTGTAAAGGCTGGGAATTAATTTTGATAGCACGATTGCAAGCCTCAATCGCTTTTGAGTAATTTCCCAATTCGCCCAAAACATTACAAAGCCCGCGATAAGCCATGAACTCATCTGGCTTGAGTTCAACCACCTTTTCCAAAGATTGACGTGCTTCTTCGTATCGATTTAACGCAAAAAGTGTATCCCCTAGTTCGCGCCATGCTGGATCGTAAGTTGGATTATATGCCGTTGCTGTGTTGAAAGATTCCAATGCTGGCTTGTGTCTCCCCTGTAAACGCTGCGCCCTTCCCCGTGCATACCAAGCTTGATAAAAATCTGGCTTGATTTGAATTGCTTTATCAAAAGCCTCTACTGCTTTGTCGTATTTCTGAGAACGCAACAGTTTATTGCCATAACTCAGCCAGTCAAATTCATCCGATTGGTCGGCTGGTGGTTCTAAATTGAGAGAAGATGTAATGATTTCGTCTAATTGTGATGCGCTCAATCGTGGTGGTAAAGAAGTTTGTTTTTTGATATTGAGCCGTATTTTTTCTTGCTGTATCAAGGTCAAGAAGGTACGGATGGGTACACCCAAACTGTAACCCAGCTGGATTTCACGTTCCTCCCCTGTTTGCTGTTTGATTAAGGTTGGTTCTCCTTCTGCGGCTGTGTGAATACCAATAACTCTACCCAAACTATCCAGTACCGGGCTACCGCTCATACCTTTGTCAGTTGAGTTGGTATAAACCAATTCATAACCAAAAGCAAAAGACCGAGCATCTTTTGCGCGATCGAGACTCCCTCCATACAGCAAGCCAACACTAAACTGGCGGCTTACTTCTCCAAAAGTTCCTTTTGATACAGGGGTTCCCGAAACAAAGACGACTCTATCTTCATTTCCCAAGTCATAATCAGCCAAAATACCCACTGGATAAGCCCGATCGCTAGTAAACTGCAATAGGGCTAAATCCGTACCTTCCCAGGTTTTCACAGTGGATATATTGACAGGGTATTGCTTTTTATCGTGAGTAACAACTGTAAGGTCTTTCTTACCTCCTACTACGTGCCCTGCTGTCAGAACGTAATAAGTGTTACCTTCCTGAGCGACGATCGCACCCGATCCATGACTGTTTGACCAAGCAATTAACACCGTCATCTCTTTAGCAATTCTGTCTACTAAACTGGATGCAATTGGAGTCGTGAATCTAGTTGTCGATCTATTTGTTATGGGTTGTTCTTGTAGAATTTCTGGTGGGATAATAGGAGGTTCTAGAGAAGCCAAGGTCTCAATGGGGACTCCCCAACTCGATCTCCTCATGCGTTGGCGCAAAGCATCATTTGGCTGAGAACCATCCTCATATACGTAAGGGTCTCCCCATAAAGGTTGAGCATGGATACCATTAATCCCAACAACTCTACCCTGACTATTAAGCACTGGTCCACCACTCATACCCTTGTCAACTTCATTAGTGTATCCCAGTCGGTAACCTCCTTTTAAAGGACGTCCTAATATCAGGGAGACACGCCCCAATCTAAAAACTAATTGTTGTGCCTGAGAAGAATCCTCTTCAAACGGAAATCCAGCAGAGAAAACTTCATCCCCTTCTTTTAAAGTTGACGAATTTCCTATGGGAGCTATGACGTAGTTACGATTCGCACGAAACTGTAATAAAACTAAATCTTGGTTATTGTAATCTACTCCCTTAACTCCTTGGGCTGGATAACTTTGACCATCAGGTGTATATACAAAATGGGTTTTATCTGCTTCTAAAACGTGCTGGCTGGTTAAAACGGTATATAAGTCCCCTTCCCTCTGAATTAAAATTCCCGAACCGCCTCTTTCTCCGGAAATAATCTTAACAGTAATGTTCTGAGCTAGTTTTTGCAATTGTTCTGGTGACAACTTGGAGACTTGCTGTATTGCAAAAACTGTGGGAGCAGAAATACTCAAGCATCCTTGTACTGGCAACACCAATAATGCATTTATCCAGATAATGCAAGCCAGAAACTGTCGATTTATTTGCTCGTGTCCCATAGAGAAAGTTGTACGGAATCTATTTAGCTTAGCCCGCAAGGGCAAGTGATGAGACGGCAGTCACGGAAGTGCCAGACATTACCCGTCCAAAGTACTGTATAGATGAATTGGGGGCGGTGAGGGAGTGGGATGACCGAGGAACTGCCGATTGTCTTCGGTATATTTCCCATCTGCTTCTTGGGAACTACACAAATTTTGCATTAACAAATCAACATAATTTTACTCAATGTCCGCAGGTTTTTCCCGTAGAAGTTGATTTAAATCGACATACACGTGAGGAGAAGCATCCCCAGATTGAATGATGGGTCCGCTGGCGGTATAACCCATTTGTCGGAGATTTTCAATAACCTGGCTGGCATTGTCCTCTGGTCTTAGTGTAAGCAGCAAGTGGCTGCAAGTATCGCCATATCGGCTGGCTGCACACAAAACTTTTTGACCGTTCATAAATCCAGTTGTGAGATAGTTGAGCACTCCTTCTTGTGATGCCTGTTGAAACCGGGCAGAAACTAGTTCACAACGTGATTTTGGGGAATATTTATGAATCCAATCTCGTACCCACATAATGACTGCGATCTTCTTCCCTGTTGCAGTTCGGGCATATGTGGTTGGGATGCCATCCTTATTTAAGGCACAAAAGTACATAGTTGTTTGAGCATAGCTGGTTCGATTCACTGTCGCGATGCTAATCAATGCGATCGCACTTGCAGCTAGCATATTGGCAAATAGTTTGGCTTTCATGGTGATGCAATCCTTCCTGTTCCTTAAGAAGTGTTCTTAACTACATCATCTAAATCAACAAATCCTGAGCCTCAAATGGGAATAAAACAAATCTTACTAGAGAGTATTAATGATTGCACTATTATTTTAATCCTTAACTCCGTTAAAAAGGAAATATGAATTTAATATGTGCTTTTTAATACTTTCTAGAAAGTTTATTTTATTTGGAAACTACACCTAGGTTAAACTTTGGTTACTAAAACCCAGATATTCCAGTCATTGCCTACCCCAAAAGACTTAGAGATTTTTCCAGAATGATTTAGGCTCGCTACGATTGGCGATGGATAAAAACGCAAAATCCAGAATAAGACAAAAGATTTTTCGGGAATTTAGTATCAAAAAATTCTTTTTTTTTAGAAATAAGTGCCTTCATTTTTCAGATAGGTAAAAATAAATAATACCGATTTTTCATGATTAAGAGCTTTATTCGACGCCGCTTTATACCATTTCACTTTAATCTTGATACATTTAAATTCTGTCCGAACAAAGCATGCTTAGTCTCTACACTAGCGATTTGTATCATCCTCTTCGTGAAATGGTATCAGTCCATCCAAAGCATCGGCTTTGGTTATTTATCTTGAGCAATTGATACTCCAGAAGTTATAGTTCTTGCTAGGTAAATTGCTTGTTTGACAGATGCAACTTCAAGCAGACATGGGTTTCCAGCTAGAGATTGATTGTGGCTCAAAAAAAACTAAATAAGCTGTAATCATTACAGTCAGTCATTGAATTGAGGAATAGAACGTGAAACTTAAAGTCTCTCAAGTTTTAGGAATGAGCGCTTTAGCTATAAGTTTAGCTACCTTCCCTGTAGTTTTAAGTGCTTCTGCCCAAACAACTACCGATGGTACTGCTACAGACACCACAACTGATACAGCTGTCACTGATGGTAATTATCGAGATGGGGATTGGGGTTTACTGGGGTTGCTAGGTTTGTTTGGTCTATTGGGTCGCCGCAGCCGTAAACATAATGATGAATATGTAAGTTACGAAAACCGCGATGTCGTAGGAAGTTCAAGCGATCGCACCAGGTACTAAAAAGTTTTCAGTCAACCCCCGACCAAAGTACGGGGGATGGGTGCTTTCTGGTGATGACTGTTGAGTTTTAATTAAGGTTCCCGAAAATATTTGTCAACTTACGAGGGCACCCCGCACTAAAATGACCGTGCTATCGACACCAGAAGCGATTGCCTCGGGAATGTTGCCGTTAATAGCTTGCTGTAGCATCCCTTCACGAGAAGCACCCAAAACAACAACATCGTAACGTTCTTTCTTGACAAGGTTAATCACTCCTTCGCAAACCGACTGTGCTTTAACTGGGGTAGCAATCACAGTGCTGGCTAATTTGCGACGACGGATAAGTTGGCGGATTGCTTCTTCTAACACAGTCATGTCGGGTTCTATTTCAGATGGTCTAAACACCCGAGTTAAGCGAATTTTTGGGTCGTTTCCTAATGTCACCAGAGAGGGTAGCAATTTAATTGCCAACCATGCATTGGGACCACCAGCCATTGGAACTAGCCAACGATTGAATTGAAGGGGGGGAGAGGATTTAGTCACGGATAGAGCAGGTGATTTATCTGTGAGTTCCTCCGTTGCTCCTAGTTTCACCACCATCACTTCACAGGTTGCTTGGCGGATTATAGTATCCACAACACAGCCAAAAATACGACCAGGGGTGGCAGTATTACCTTTCCACCCCATTAATATTAGGTCGATATGTCTTTCTTTTATAGTCTCTAGAATTGCCTGGGATACATCATGGGCAACTCGAATTTGTGTGTGTATGGGAATTTTCCGCTTTTTCCCCATAGCTTCTGCTAACCGTAACAGGCGACGGCTTTTTGTGGTCTTTACCGATGTTTCCATAGGAGAACTGTTACGGGAAACCAACATCACTTGCACGCACTCTATTTCATATTGGCGATCGCAAGCAATGGCCGCTGCCATTTCCAAGAGTGTAGCTGCTGTTTCGGGATTGGCTATCGGTACGAGTAACCTACCCGTTCCCGTGCTGGGGGAGCGAGTTTGATAGACGACATAGGAAGGCTCTTGTCGAGATTCAGACTGCTTGTGTTTGGCATTGAGATGATTTGCCTCTGCCCGGATAATGTCAGCACGGGTGATGATGCCAATGAGCCTGCGCCCTTCAACAACTGGCAAACGGCTGATTTGGTAGCGGTCTAGCAAATACAGAACATTGCTGAGGTTGTGAATGGGAGTCACCGTAAGTGGATTGCCGGTCATAATGTCCCTCAGGAGTGCATTCTTTGGGAGATTGCGATCGCGTATTTTCAGCAAATCGCTTTGAGTGACAATGCCTACTAGCTTGTTGTTTTCTACTACTGGAAAACCTCGATGATGGGAATGGGAGAAACTTTCTGCCACTTCTTCCAGAGTCATTTCTGCCTCAAGAGTTTCTACCCGTTGCTGCATAACGTCTTTTGCAGTTAAATTCGTTAAGACTCCCTCAACAGGAGTTTGTTTTTGGATACTGATACCATTTAGCTGTAACAATTTTTCATACAACGACCCCGGCACTATCTTTTCCGCCACTAGGTAAGCCGTAACAGAACCAATCATCAAAGGTAGAACCAGATTAAAATCCGTGGTCATCTCAAACACAATGACAATTGCTGTGATGGGGACTTTAGAGACAGCGCTAAAGAATGCTCCCATTCCTGCCAGTGCATAGGTTGTAGGGTCACCTATTCCTAAAACATATCCCTGGCATACACCAATGAGATATCCCAAACAAGAACCTAAAATCAGACTGGGAGCAAACAATCCTCCAGGTGCCCCGGAACCAAATGCTACCAAGGTAAGGATGAATTGAACCACAAAGGCAAGCACTGCTGTATAAGGATCGACGTCACCAGTAATAACAAACTCCCGCAACCCGCTATTATTCCGGAAGGATATGGGTAGCATGGCAACCACCACACCCGATATAAAACCAGCCAATGCGACTCTAAGTGCTAAGCTGATATGCAGTTTACGGTACACCCCCACACTGGCAACTAGCCCTTGATTGAACAATGCGGCTAGCAAACCCGCTAAAATGCCCAAAAGCAAGTAAAAAGGAATTTCTGGAAGTGAGAAGGTGCTGGAAGATGCAGCCAAATCCAGGTGTAGGTCTAAACTGTGACCGCCAAGCAACCGGGAGACAACCCCACCAATAAATGAGGCAATGATAGCTGTTCCTAGTGTTAGCCCTGATAAATCTTGAAGAAGTTCCTCTACAATGAACAATACACCTGCAATTGGGGCATTGAAAGCTGCTGCCAATCCAGCACCGGCACCAGCAGCTATCATCTGTCGGCGATGATCTGGAGAAGTGGGCACCCACCGGCTCATTCCCGCTGCTAAAGCTGCCCCAACATGAACCGTAGGACCTTGCCGCCCAAGAGTTAAACCCGAACCTAAAGCAACGATCGCACTCAGTAATTTTACGAATGCAACGCGCCAAGATAAGTTGACTGGCACATTAGCAAGTGAGGCTTTTACTTGTGGGATACCTCCACCAGATGCTTCGGGTGCCAATCTTTCTACAAGTAACCCAGCAAGATATCCAAAGCTGATACCAATTGTTGGTAACACCAGCCACGCTGGCAAGATGTGGGAGGATTGGACTCGCCAGGTTCCCAACCATCCCGACCCATATTTAAAGAAGACTGCGGATAAAGCGGCGACAATACCAATAACTGATGCTTCTGCAATTGCTAAACCTCTTCTAGGCTGCCATATAGCGCGGAAAGATTTAGTAAAAAAAGGAAGCTCCATATAAATTCAAAATTCATACACAATTAGAATACAATCATTTTCCACTAGCAAAACTTTTTCTACAAATAGTTTTGAAAATGACTGCTATTTATAATTGCAATTTATCAATTTTCAATCGGTTGACGTTTATACTATTAAATACATTGAGTTGTAAAATTCCTAAAACAATTTAAGAATTTCCGTGTTGTTTTCATTGTTAATTATGTTTTCCCGTGCTAGATAATCCTTCTACTAATAAAGAGGGAGTATAACAAGAACCGTTCCAGTCAGCATCATTACCTAGTTTAACCAATTGTTTTAAAGCTGTATAGACGTTGCCAGCTACCATTGTGTCTTTGACACGTCCAATCACTTCACCATTTTGGACAAGATAGCCTAAATCAACATTAATTGAGAAGTCACCTGAGATACCGCTATTCCCACCCAACATTTGATCCACTATCAACCCATACTCTAAATGTTGAATCAACTGTTGTAGAGAATCAGAACCGGGCTGGATGAGGAAATTAAATAAACCAGGAGTAGGATAGCTTCCTAAACCAGGACGAAAGCTATTACCGGTGGAAGGAACACCCAAATGGCGTCCGGTTGTGCGATCGCTGTAAAAATGCTGCAATACGCCATCTTGAATAAACACTAGAAGTTGAGTTGGTGTCCCTTCATCGTCAAAAGGACAGCTGTAAGGGCCTGCTTCGGGGTCTTGATATAGGGTTAAAGTAGGGGAAATCACGGTTTTGCCAATCCGGTCTGCCCAAGGGGAAGCTCTTTCCAAAACTCTTTTGCCATTCAAAGCTGCTTGTACGGTACCCCAAAGCATATCTGCTGCCTTGGAAGTAAATAGAACTGGAACGCGACCCTGAGGGGATGCTACGTTTTCTTTTGCCCAAGCTAAACGTTGTAAAATTTGGTGAGCCAGTTTCTCGGGCTGGAGATAACTGCGTTGTGTTTGACCATCAGCAACACTGAGAAAATCGTCGCCCCGTACCCATTCTGCTTCTAGATAGCAGCTCAGAGTGGTATCAGTGTAGTGACAATCTAAACCTTGAGTGTTGATGAGTCTGGTGGTTTCAACATCGCATTCCCAGTCACCCGTACAGATTATATCTGGGTATGGGTCACGAATGAGTGCGATCGTTTCTTTGCCCCACTCCACCAACTTTTCCACAGCCACAGTTTCACCCAAATCCGGGTAAAAAGGTTTAAAATTACTGTTTAATTCGACTATTTCAGGTTCATTCAACTGACTTAGGGCTAAAGCACGTTCTACCAATGCTTGTGGTTCCACAGGACCCGATGCTACCGCTAGCCCCGGACGCCCGTCTCTCCACAACCGCAGTGCGGTGCCTTCTGATTCACTGGTTTCTAATTGCTTCAGGCGATTGGCTTCAAAAAACACGGGTCGAGACAGGGAGAGGGACTGATACACCTCTGCTGCTTCTGCTCCAGACTTTACAGCAAGTTCAAGTAACTGTTCTGCTAGTAAATATTGAGGTAATTTTTGATGCTCCATGTTTTTTGTTGGCTTTTTAATTGCTAAAAAGCTAATTGCTAATTGCTAATTGCCAACTTGTGCATTAGCAATTAGCAGTCAGTTATTAACTCATTCCCCCAATAAATTTACGGCAGATTGACCTCTTGTAACAGCCAAAATCCAGCAAAAGATTCTTCTTGCGGATTGGACTGCACTGCTATAAAATGCACTCCATTTGCTTTCTCCTTTGCTGACTCAAAACCTTTGGCTGCAGCTTGGACTTGAGGATTTTTGATATTCGCCAAAATCCAGCTTTCAGTAGCACCAGTTTCTAAAAGCAATCTTGCCCCTTGAGTGTTGTCAAATTTCAACCACCCTAACTCCAAACCAGACATCCAACCTGCCAGGGGTAACGCTCTGGATGAGAAAATCAAAACACCAGGAATGGGGGTTTCAGGGGAAATTTGCGCCATCTCCAGGGGAAAGGCTTCGCTAAAACCAATTTCCCACTCGTGCATTTCCGCAAACTCTGCAGCTTGTAAAGTCACAAATTGCCACTGCTGTCCTTCTAAAGCGTCCGGTAAGCGTTGGGGTAAAGGACTGTCCAAGCGCACTGAAGCGCTGGTTCCTGCTTGATACCCTGGTTCTTGGGGATAGACTTCTTTCATCCTCTGTTCGATCCATTGGTTCAGCAGCAAGGTGCGGCGACTCTGCTGGGCGGGAATGCCCAAGTCTTGGCAGGCTTTTGCAATCATATTATTCATTTGGCGACGGAAAAAGCGAATTCGCCTCGGCGTTTCTCCTGACAAAGCGATTGCTTCTTCCAATGCCGTCCGCAGCCATACTGAATTGACTTCCGTACTGGGGCAATACTTGGTAAAGCGAAATACAGAATCAATGTTAGTGCGTACACTCAATGGGCTTTCGCATACCAAAACTTCCCAAACTTTTTTTTGATTTTCGTCCAGTATTGGACGTGAGTAAAAATCTAGTTCCCAAATACTGCCCATATTATGCCGTTGAAATTTGGCTACTTTTTTATTTCTTCTTTACACATGATAAGAGGGTATGGGCATAAGGAAAGATGGTAATATTGTTTCCCTGTTAAGAGTTCCCTCTTAAAATACAATAGTATTAGCAGTCCAAGAAAAACTCAGGCTACGCAAGGAAGTTCTATGTCCCTGACAATTGAAGACTTGGAAAAAATGCAAAAGCAACATCCCGACTATCGCATGGAATTAGTTAAGGGAAGCGTTATTGTTATGAGCCCATCAGGATACGAGTCAGATGAAATTGCAGCAGGCATGGTAGCTCAATTGTATAACTGGGTTAGACCGCGTCAACTTGGACGAGTTACAGCTTCAAGTGCTGGTTTTAGATTACCAAACTCAAATGTACGCGCACCGGATGCTTCATTTGTACGTGCAGAACGTTTGCGCCGCAGCCCCCGATCCTATGCTCAATTAGCTCCCGATTTGACAGTAGAAGTCAAGTCACCAACTGATGATATTGATGAACTCAGGGCAAAGATTCGAGAATTTCTTGCACTGGGAACTAAGGTGGGAATTTTAATCGACCCAGATAATAGGATTGTTGAAGTTTATTATCCCGAACAAGAAGCAATCGTTCTTCGTGATGGGGATACTTTGACAGTGAGCGAACTTCTCCCTGGATGGGAGGTACAAGTATCTGACTTATGGGCACCAGAGTTTGATTAGAGTATTACAAAAATTTAAATAGCAAAACTTTACGATTCTTGCGATAGCAATTTGGAAATCAGAAAGGACAGAAAAGAAGAACATAATATAAAAAATAACGGTCGATCGATCCTTCTCTATGACCTACTGCCTCGATCCAAGTTGCGAAAAGCCCCTAAATCCAGATGGTGCGGAGTTCTGCCAAAATTGTGGAACAAGATTGATAGCGCTGCTGCGGAACCGCTATCGCATTATCCAGCCATTGGGGGGCGGAGGATTTGGCAGAACTTTTTTGGCTGAGGATGAAGACAAGTTAAAAGAGCATTGTGTTGTCAAGCAACTGGCACCACAAGTCCAAGGAACCAAAGCTTTACAAAAGGCAACGGAACTTTTTCAAGAAGAAGCAAGGCGTCTGCAACAGCTAGGAGAACACCCACAAATTCCAACGTTGTATGCTTACTTCCGCCACGAGAACTACCTGTACCTAGTGCAGCAATTTATTGAGGGACATACCTTAAGACAGGAATTGAACCAGCATGGAATTTTTCGTGAAGAAAAAATATGGGAACTGTTATATGAATTATTACAAGTTCTCAAATTTGTTCACGACCATCAAGTCATTCACCGCGATATTAAACCAGAAAATATTATCCGTCGCTTGAACAAACGAGGTAGGGAAGATTTAGTCCTTATTGATTTTGGAGTTGCCAAGCAATTCACAGAAAATTCTCTTGAGAAAACAGGTACAACGATTGGTTCCTATGGTTATGCACCAATGGAACAAATGAAACATGGCAATGCATATCCAGCGAGTGATTTGTTTAGTTTGGGTGTCACTTGCTTTCATTTATTGACCGGAATTCACCCATCTCAGTTGTATGTAGAACACGGATATGGTTGGGTGGCACGTTGGCAGGAATATCTCAAATTTTCCATATCTGTACAACTAAAAAAGGTAATAGACAAATTGTTACGAAAAGATATCGCTCGGAGATATCAATCAGCAGATGAAGTTCTGCAAGATGTGCATCAAAAGTCAAAATTGCCATCCACTCCAAAGGATTTTGCCGTAACTTTGTTCTCCCAGAAAAATACTCGCAGTTCATCTGTTTTCCCAAAAACCGTTATTCAACCAAACATCCAATTACCAAAGCAACTGGTTATGGGAGGTGTGACCCTATTGTTAGGTTTAGGTGGATTAGTGTCTTGGCAAATTATGGGGCATATCCCTACCTTAGATGGGCATTTAGGTGAAGTGAATTCTCTTGCTTTTTCCCAGGCAAATTTTTCCAGGGAAACGCAGCTAAAGGAAATTTTAGTCAGTGGTAGTGATGACAAAACCATCAAAATTTGGGACTGGAAAAGGCAAAAAGAAATTCGCACTTTGCAAGGACATGAAGGCTTGGTTTACTCTGTTGCTATTAGCCCTCTTCGAGAAGGAGAACCAGAGGGGTTCGGTCAAGTTATTGCAAGTGGTAGCGCAGACAAGACAATCAAAGTTTGGAATTTAAATACAGGACGGGAAATTCGCACTCTCAAGGGGCATTCTAGTTATGTGAATTCTGTTGCGATCGCTCTGGATGGTCAAACTCTTGTCAGTGGTAGCTATGACAAAACAATCAAAGTCTGGAATTTAAATACAGGAAGGGAAATTCGCACTCTCCAAGGACATGAAGGGGAGGTTTTATCTGTTGCTATTAGCCCAGATAGTCAAACCCTTGTTAGCTGTGGTACGGATAAAACAGTCAAGGTTTGGAATCTCAACACTGGGAAATTATTACGGACTTTAACCGGGCATTTAGGGGATGTCAATGCCGTAGCTATTAGCCCGAATCAAGAAATTGCGATTAGTGTTAGCGATGACAGGAACATTCGGGTGTGGAACCTAAAAACAGGGCGAGAAATACGTCCTCCCCTAACCGGTCATTCAGCAGATGTCAATGCTGTTGCTTTTAGCCCTGATGGTGAAAAAATTGCTACTGGTAGCGATGACAGTACTGTGAAAATCTGGAATCTGAGTACGGGACAGGAAATAAAAACTCTCAAAGGTCATTCAAAAGAGGTTTTTGCTGTCGCTTTTAGTAAAGATGGTCAAACTTTAACCAGTGCCAGTAAAGACAAGACTATCAAGATTTGGCGATAGCTTCGCTACAGCATAGCGGCAAATCGCCTTTTTAGCAAACACAAAAATTTTGCACCCCCTTTTCTTAAAAATATCATAGTCTAAAAAACCTATTATTTTGTAGGGTGGGCACTGCCCACCGTTCCCTCCTAAGTGAAAGTGCAAAATGTGAGAAAAAATCTTACCTAAATTTTTATAAAAAACCAAAGACAGTTAAGACAGTTCAGATATTTAAGGGACTTCCAAATAAAAAAATATTCAAAAATTTCTTGTGGTACGTCTGTCTCAGACGTTGTAGATGGCGGGGGAGTGGGGACGCTTACCCCACAATGTTGGTTAATTTATTTCTTGGAAATTCCTAACCTATATTTAACAAATTTCTTAATCAAAATAGATTTTGTAACCCGTATTTTTCAACACTAGAAATTTGTAAGGGGTAATACCAATTTGAAAATTGCTACATACAAAAATATATCCTAGGATAGATGATAAAACTGTTTAATATATTATTTGTTTGCTTCCAATCAAGCATTATACATTTGTAACATATTGTATTTTTATTAACATGGTGTGATATTATATGCTTAATAATTTATACATACATAATAAAATTTTACTTATGAGCAGGCAATTTTTTTGTCAGTGTATAAGAAGATTTTCAAATTTAGGATATACATCAAACAAACCTTTATTCTTGTTATCTACCATCTTCATAGCTTCAGCAATTAGTGGCTGTGTTTCTCAATGTGACGAAAAATGCATTAATCAAAAAATTAGTGAAGTAAGAGAAGTTCTTGACGATATCAAACACAAAAGAGAGCGTGGACAAGATAAATACAACCAAGACAAACGCGAATATGATGATTATTATGAAAAGCTTAATTCTGGGTTACCAAGTTTAGGCATTAAAACACATGAAGAATTGTTAAGGAATTGTCAGAGTTATTTTCAGCTTTGCTTGTTATTAGAAAGGACTGCTATTTTGCAGCGGAGATTAAATTTACTGAAGCATACAATTGATGAAGCTGATTTTAAGATTGCTACATTAGAACAAAATATATGGAAACTAGAAAAAAAACTAGATTTAAGCGATATCGTTCCCCCTGAAGAAATCAAGCTAATCAATAAATTACTTGTTGATACGAGAGTTCTTATTGAAGAACAAGTAAAACCATCAGAATCACAAGATACAGGTAAATTACAGAAAAAAATATTTGAGAATATTCTTAATCAGAATTCAAGTAATTCGCCAATTTTCAATTCACCTTCCATCGAATCCGTACCAACTTTAACTTCAGAGGGAGAAGGAGTATGAAGCCTAGAAACCAAGTATTTTTTCCTTTTTTATACAATTTCCGTTTTGAAATATTACCTAGAGTATAGATTAATCTAACTCAATAAATTGAATTTGATTTTTATGTTTAAATTACGCAGATTACACTATCAAACCCATCCATATCAAGAAGCATTGCATATCTTATTATACAATAATCCAAATGGTTTATCTGCTCAAGAAATAGTAGAAAAACTTGGAATATCTACCTCTGAATGTAATAGTTTACTTGAGATTGAGCAAATTAGAGATACTATTGATGCCGATCCATTGACAGGTACTTTAATATTCAAAACTAAAGCGAGTACTATACCTAGTAAATCCTTAGATGACGCATTAAAAAATGCATATAAAAGAAAAATGTTATCGATAACAAAACTTGGTTTAACCTTATTCTCTACAAGTCTAATTAGCTGTACGATTCTTACTATTTCTGTAAATGTATTTATATCTTTTGATAAACAAAATTACGATGTTAACCAATATAAATCTACGCCTTGGCATAATAACCAAAGCAAAGAGACTTTAAATAAAGCTCGGATTGAAGCAGAATTAGCAAAACAAAAAAAAATTGAAAAAAGTAATGAAATAAATGATTTAAACCAGCGGATTTTAAATATAAAATCTATTGCAAAAAATTCAAAATGCAGCATATATTGGGATAAAAGTCAAACTTGTTACATAGAAGGACGTTTATTAACCCAAACTGAGTTTGAAAGAGAGATAGATGAAATGAAAATGCAAATAAGTGAACTCAGACGAAATAATAATTAATAGTGAAATTGACTTGGGGTTCAGGTTTTAGCCAAATAGTCAATAAATTACCAATTTTTGTAGGTAGGACTATGCTGTATAATACCTCTTTTGAGTTAAGACAGTTAAGATAGTTAAGATAGTTAAGACAGTTAAAACTACGTAGCTTTTGGCGTCCCGCGTACTTTTAGGTAAGGGCTAATACTAATTTGAAAAAAGAATGCAACACATGGATAATACCCCTCCCTAACCCTCCCCTTATCAAGGGGAGGGAATTAGATGTGCGGTTTTCCCGTCTTTATAAACCTGAGTTCGATGTAAGGAAAAGTTTGAAAACTAGACAGAGTAAACTTTGTAGCAGTACAAGGTGAGATGAATTGATGTCAATAATTTTTTATAAACGAGGATAAATGCTTAATTAGTTCGTAGAGTTAATTCTAGGCACGAGTATTGAATTAAACACACAATCAAAATCTGAGGATAATGTTTTTGTGATTCAATCAAAAATCTAAAATGAAAATAATCACAAAATTTATATTCATTGCTGGTTAAGTAGAGATAAAGTTTTTTTTGAAGTTTCTTAAATAAGCTAAGGTAGCTAGAACACGTACAATCACTTTTTAAGTAGTAAAACCAAAGGCACTGTTACGACGAATAAATCACCAGTGCCTCTGCTAAACACGTTTATTTTACAAGTCTAAGGTAAGTGTCTTTTGTTGTGGTCGGTCCTATGTATTGTCCAGACTTTGAACCACCTTTAAAACCTAGTACATTTGGAATTGCATTAACATCATACTTCTCAACAAGATCGGGACGGTCATCTATATCAATTGCATAAACTTTAACCTCGTCTGGATAAGTATTTGCTATGTCTTCAAGTTGCATTTGTGCCTGTGTGCCGAATGCGCTCCAACGTGCTGTAAACCCCACAAGTACAGGTTTGTCAGACTTTAGCACTTCAGTTTCAAATTGATCTGCATTCAAATTACTCACTGATGAAGTAGCAGCAACCACAGGAGATGAAAAGAACATCATGCTACTTACAACCAGTGCCAAAAAGACTAACGTCAGTCGTCGTGCGATTCTTGTGATAACTTTCATGGTTTTCCTTGTGTATTGGACTTTGGACAAAACAAATTGTTAGCGTAAATAATGACTTTGTTGGGGAATTCAAAGACTTTGTTAGCGAATTCGTGAAACCTTGATTACCAAAGAAGAATTCACTCCGTCAGGAGCCAGGAGTCAGAATGAACACAATCGTGGGTAGGCGTGAATGAATAACGGTCAAAAGCCCCCGAATTTATTCGTGGATAAATCAAAAAGTAAAGCAACTTTATTGAAACCCCCGGATTCATCCGTGGGGATATTCACCAATTCTGGATTCTGACTTCTGACTCCTTCTCCTCCTCGTAGATTGGGTTGAACAAAGAGAAACTCAGCAGCAGAATTTTACTTGCCTGTAATAACAGCATTTCAAATCATACTGTTGCTATCAGCTTACTTACTGTGGCTATTTGTATAAACTTCCTCTCGGTAGAGATTAATTCATCTCACTAAATAGATTCAAAAATGTACTTACTGTGTTAATCAACATTACATCCAAAGCTAATACCATTATTTGTAGCTGTGGGTTCGCGCATTTATATGTACTTGAAAACATATAAATCACCAAAAAGCTTATAGAGCCTGAACTTCACGCTGTAAACACTGTCTACAAAGTTAGAAAAACTTATATAGGACTTAATTAGGAATCAATGCCTGAAACTCGCGAAGGAGATGACATTTAAAGTTGAATTTGCCAAAGAAAAGACACTTACTCCTCCCGATGCAGAGGTGGGTAGCAGTACGATAGGCGAGGTCAAACTGTATATCAATGACATTGAGCAAGCTGTCGATATTACAGGAACTTTCTCAAGTTATAATCCTAAGTTCCTAACTCAACCGGGTAAGTTTGCTTTATCTGGCGAAGGATTCAATATTGGTCGAGATGCAGGCCAACCCGTGTCAACAGACTACGAACACGAGATTCCTTATGAGTTTGAAGGCGCAAAGCTGAAAAAAGCGATCGTCACCATTAAGAATGATGGGGGTGCGACCGATTACGAAAAAGAACTCAGAGGAATGTTGATGCGCGACTAAGTGGCAAGCTCGACTTTTTCCATCCTCTAGGTTAACAACCGATATGGTGAAAATACCAAAAGCTTTGTTAGACTGCTGGTTCAGCCTGCTGTGTTATGGCCCCTGAATTGGACAAAGTCGAGAATCTCTAATCTAAAATTCTCCATGACTTCAAATCTACAAGTATCTCAAAACCCCTCATCTGCTTCCAGTAAACCTCTCCATAAAGATATGGTCTGGATTCCAGGGAGAACGTTTGAAATGGGATCGAACAGCCGCAAATATCCCGAAGAAGGCCCCGTTCACACCGTAACCGTGAGTGGCTTCTGGATGGATAAATATTTAGTCACCAACAAGCAATTTCAAAAATTCGTTAAAGAAACGGGATATATTACCTTTGCCGAAAAACCCCTGAAAGCAGAAGATTATCCCAATGCAGATCCCGAAATGCTAGTTCCTGGATCTGCCGTCTTTGTGAAACCAGTTCGCCCCGTCGATCCTCGTACTCTATGCTGGTGGCACTATACCCCTGGGGCGAACTGGCGACACCCCGAAGGCCCTGGAAGTTCCATTAAAAATAGAGAAAACCATCCTGTGATACACATCGTCTATGAAGATGCCCTTGCCTATACAAAATGGGCAGGAAAAGAACTACCAACCGAAGCACAGTGGGAATTAGCAGCGCGAGGGGGCTTAGATGGGGCAGAATTCGCCTGGGGTGATGAATTTATGCCTAAAGGTAAGCCAATGGCGAATACATGGCAAGGACAGTTTCCCTGGCAAAATCTGAAATCTCGTCCGCCTGGGACGGAAGCGATAGGTAGTTATCCCCCCAATGGCTATGGACTCTACGACATGATTGGCAATGTGTGGGAGTGGACGAGCGATTGGTATCGGGAGCGACATCCCGAAAATCCAGCAAAAGCCTGTTGTACCCCTAAAAATCCGCGAGGCGGAACCGAAGAAGAGAGCTACGATCGCAAAATACCATTCTCAATGCAGAAACCGCGTAAAGTCCTCAAAGGAGGGTCTTTTCTTTGTGCCCCTAACTACTGCGCCCGCTTCCGTCCCGCTGCCCGCTACCCAGAAGATATTGATACTTCAACCAATCACATCGGTTTCCGGACGATTGTTTGTCCTGATTAGAATTATGCCAACTTCAGTAGACCGAAAAGTTTTCCAGAAGCCTTGAAAAACAGATTGAAAACCAGAATGTTGTCTAATTAACTGTATTTTTGAATACAACGTGACAGCACCCCTTGCTATTGCGGCTGGTGCAGCTGGTGTTGGTGTTGGTTCTGCTATTAAC